>JAYTFV010000087.1:0-20013 GCA_043734065.1 Planctomycetota bacterium | reverse complement strand
GGGCAGGCGTTGCTGCCTGCCCCCAGCGTGTTTCCGGCTGTTGCATGAGAGGCCCCCCGCCGGGCCTCATCTCACCGGATGCAGTCCCCCCGCGCATCGCATACGATCTGGCTCCCTCATGGAGTCACTGGCATGTCCGAATCCGAAGATCGCCCGCCCTTTGCACTGCGTGCCTATCCCGGTGCCCCCTCGACCGGTCGTCCCACTCCGCCCAAGGGGGACTGGGAGATCATGCTCTCGGGCGACCTGACCGAGAAGCAGGCGGAACTCGCCGACAAGCTGATCGAGGTGCCGCGCCGGTCGCGTGGGACGCTGTTTATCGACTCCAGCGGTGGCAGCGTCTTTAGCGGGCTGGCGCTGGCGTCGATCATTCGCCTGCGGGGACTCGACCCGATTGCGGTCGTCGCGGGGGAGTGCTCCTCCGCAGCTCTCGTGCCGTTCGCCGCCTGTCGCCGCCGCTTTGTCACGCCCTATTCGGCCTTGCTGTTCCATCCGATGCGCTGGCAGAGTGAGGAGGATGTGCGGATGGAGGAGGCCGCTGAGTGGGCCCGGTACTTCAAAATCCTGGAAGAGGACATCGACGGACTGCTGACGCGGATGTTTCAGTGTGAGCTGAGCCTGATCCAGAAGTGGACCCGACCCGGTCGGTTCGTGAAGGGGCCGGAGCTGGTCGAGGCGGGGCTGGCTCAACTCGTGGATCTGTTTGAGGGCGATCTCTGGTCGCAGATCTCGAAGCAGGCGACCCGATCATGACCTCGAACGCCCAAGCCGAAATCGACGCTGGAGAGCGGTTCGCCTTTGGAAAGAACTGGCAGGCGTTCCTGTCGGTCCTCTCACTGCAACGAATCGAGACGGCGACCCGCGCGCTGTGCGAGATGTCGCAGGTCGAGTCGCTGGCCGGGAAGACGTTCCTCGATATCGGTTCGGGGAGCGGGCTATCGTCGCTGGCCGCTTGGAAGCTGGGAGCGAGTGTCACCTCATTCGACTTTGACCCGAGTTCGGTGGCCTGTACCACTGAGGTCCGTCGTCGCTACGCCCCCGAAGCGACGAACTGGACGGTGCAGACGGGGTCGGTGCTGGACCCGGCGTACCTGACCAGTCTGGGCCAGTTCGATGTCGTCTACTCCTGGGGCGTGCTGCATCACACGGGCCAGCTGTGGACAGCCCTCGATCACGCGGCTCAGCGAGTGGCCCCCGGCGGCCAGTTCTTCATCGCGATCTATAACGACGAGGGTGGCCTCTCCCGGTTTTGGACGCGGGTCAAGCGGCTCTATTGCTCCGGACTGTTGGGGCGCTGGCTGGTACTCGCGACGTTCATCCCGTACTTCGCATTGAGGACGGCAATCAAGTGGCTCATCTCCGGTCGCGCGTCGGCTCTGACTCCTGGATCGCGCGGGATGTCGGTGTACTACGACTGGATCGACTGGCTGGGGGGCTACCCGTTCGAGGTGGCCAAAGTCGAGGAGTTGTTGCGGTTCGCTCGCGCGCGGGGGTTCGAATTGGAGAGCCTGCGCACGACGAACCGCATGGGCTGTAACGAATTGGTGTTTCGCCGCCGGTCGTAGAACGGAATTCATTCCGTTCCTGAGTCTGTTCGCTGTCGCAGGAACGGAATAAATTCCATTCTACGACTCGCGGCCTCAGTCGAGATGCCCGAAGCTCCCGCCATCGACCTTGCTGTCCTTGGAAATAAATTCCGGGCCTTTGCCGCAGCGTTTTTCGTAGATGCCATCGCCGGCTTTGACGTACTTGGTGAACCCTTGCTGGCCGAGTTTCTTTTCGTCCTTGACCCGCTTGCCCATCGAGGCTTCGGTCCACGCTCCGCCGATAAAGGGGGCCTGGATTACGCGGCGGATTGGTTCGCCGGTCTCGGGGTGAACGGTCAGCGGCTTCTCCGAAATCCGCTGGACCAACTCGAAGGTCGGACCGGGGGCGTCGTCGGGCTGGATGATTTCGTAGACGTAGACAGGCATGGGTTCACCAGACTCACAGCGGCGTTGCAACCGGCTCCCGCCTCGTTCAGGATGAACGGACGGATGCGAAGCAGCTGTCACTATTCTACCGGTTCCTCGGCAGTCGTGTAGACCATAACGCCAATTGGCACCGATTCCGCTGGCCCCGCTGACTGCCGGGTGACGCTCAGCCGGACCCCGTGCCGGTACACCGCATCTGTCTTGATCGTCACCTCACAGCCGCAATCGAGCGGTTCACATTCGATCTGCGGGACCGCCTGCAGCGGTGGTACGAATGGCAGATGCACGACCGCCAGCTTGGAACCCTCGTCGAAGCGGGCGTGTGTGACGGCCTCGATCGACACTTCGCCGTCGGACTCCGTGCGATTCCAACTCTCTGTCGGAATGGATTCATCGTCGGAAGATTCGCCATCGGAAGATTCGCCGATCTCGGCCAGACCCGCGGGGGCGGCGTCCTCGATGGGAGTCACTGCCATGGCATCGGGAGCCGGAGTATTCGGTCGGGTGCATTCGCCCACTGGCGGTCCCCCAGCGCTCGACCGATCTGCGTGTCCTGATTCGGCATCCACCGGGAGGGCGAAGCTCATGCGGGGCTGCGAGCCATGAACAACGTCCGCACCTCGTCGCGGCTCGGCTGGAGCCTCGCCCTCCCGTTCCGGCATCGGTTCGGGACCATCCGAGGACGAATCCACTCGATTGGTTTTCGTCGCCATCGCTTCCATCGTCTCGCCCGATCTCTCCCCGAGATCCGTGCCGCAGCACGTCGCAGCCAGGCCAACGGCCACTGATCCCATCGCGACGAGCCCGATCGCCATCGTCAGTGAACCCGAATTGCCGCTCCCGGCAATCAGGAGAGTCACGAGCGCCGGGGCCACGCAGTCCCTCCACACACAGAGCCGCGAGCCACCCGAGTGCCGAGACCAGCGGGCCGCTCCAGCTGCGGTTCCCCACGCGAGCAAACAGACCGGCAACCCCACCCCGACGGACGGTGCTTTCGTCAGCGCTCCGACATTGGCTCGCGCGAGCAGGACCACGGCGATCAGCGCCAACCCGGCGCGGATTGCCTCAGCGATCGATTCAGAGATCTCGGGGGGCCGTCGACCAGACACGGGGAAATGGCTCCAAGGGAAGGGGATGCCTGCTGGCAGTGTCGTCTTTCGCTCCGCGAAAGAACGCCCTTTCGCGGAGCGAAAAAGACGAATCAGTGCGGAGCGAAAGGCGACACGCCAGAGGCAGCGCGGGATTAGAGCAATTCACCCCCGCCCGGTAAACTGCGGGCATGCCTCACCCCTTCGATGTCGCCATTCTCGGTTCCGGTTTCGCGGGCAGCCTGCTCGGGTTGCTGCTGCGGAAACGCGGACTATCGGTGCTGGTCCTCGATCGCCAGAGGCATCCGCGATTCGCGATTGGCGAGTCGTCCACGCCAGCGGCGGACTTCATTCTGGAGTCGCTGTGCGACGAGTACGACCTGCCGGAGCTGCGGCCTCTGGGGCGCTATGGGAGTTGGTGTCGCTCCCATCCCGATATCTCGCGGGGACTCAAGCGGGGGTTCAGTTACTTTCACCATCGCGAGGGGGAACCGTTTCGTCCCGGTCCGCACCACGAGCGTGAGCTGCTGGTGGCAGCCAGCCCGAACGCTGAGGTCAGCGATACGCACTGGTATCGCGCCGAGGTCGACGCCTTCATCTCCCGGTTGTTCGTCGAGGCCGGGGGCGAACTCTGGGAAGAGACCAAGGTGGAGTCGATCGAGGCCGGGCCGGTGTGGGGACTTGGCTGTCAGCGGCAGGGGGGGATCTCGCGGGTCGAGGCGCGGTTCCTCGTGGATGGCACCGGCGGAGACACGGCCCTGGTCCGCACGCTCGGCCTCTCCTCTGAAGTCGCGAGTCTGTCCACGCACTCTCGTTCGCTGTTCGGCCACTTTCACGGAGTGCGCGAATGGGGGGATATCCTGAATGAGAACGGGATCGATCGGACCGACCATCCCTATCCCTGCGACCAAGCTGCGCTTCACCACATTATCGACGGCGGTTGGATGTGGATGCTGCGGTTCGACAACGGGATCACCAGCGTCGGCTGGTCGCTGGATCCCCGGCAGCACCCGGTTCCGGCGAATCTCTTTCCGGAGGCGGAGTGGCAACACCGGCTATCCCGTTATCCCTCCATCGCGGATCAGTTGCGGGACGCCCAGCCCGCGCTCCCATTCACTGCCGAGAAGCCCCTCGCCAGAACGGGCCGCATGCAACGACTGGTGTCTCAGGCCGCCGGAACGAACTGGGCGTTGTTGCCACACACAGCCGGGTTCATCGACCCGTTCTATAGCACGGGGATTGCTCAGTCGCTTCTCGGGGTGGAGAGCCTGGCCGGGAACTTGAGCGGAAACGGCACATCGGCAGATCGCACCACCGCACTGGAGAGCTACTCGCAACGCCTGAAGCGAGAGACCACGCTCATCGATCAGTTCGTCTCCCTTGCCTCCCAGACCATGGGCCGCGACCCCCGATTGCTGCACGCCGCCAGCATGCTGTACTTCGCCGCCGCCACGACGTTCGAGGTCCGTCGCAAGACCGGGACGGGCGGGGCCTTCCTGCTGGCGGATGACGAGGAGTTTCGGCGAGTCGTCGAGGAACTCCTCGTGACGTGTCCACCGGGCAGTGAGTCGATCGAAGCCTGGCTGCGCAGCGTCGAACTCCTGACCCAGCCGTGGAACACGGTCGGCCTGTTCCACCCGCAATGCCCGAATATGTATTGGCACACCGCGACGAAGTAGGCAGATGACTGGTAGCTGCGTTCGCCAGAACGCGGGGAGCCCGCACTCTGGCGAGTGTAGCGACCGGATGATCCCCTCCCTCACTCCCGCTTGCCGTTCTCCCCCCGAAGCGATCCAATGCCCGAGGCGATTCCGCCGGGAGACCCACGCATGTTCCGCTTTCCACTCGCCCAGGCAACGGACCCGCAGTTCCGCGTGTGGCCTGCCCGACTCAGATGGCTGAGTCTGGGTTTCTGGGCTGTCGCGTGTTGTGCCATGACCTTCGCACAAGAGGTGCCTGCTCCCGATCGGCCCGGCGAGGACTGGCCGTGCTTCCTGGGTCCGCGACATACCGGCATCTCCGGCGAGTCGGGACTCGTGGCGAAATGGCCCGCAGCGGGGCCGACGCGGCTCTGGGATCATGAGGTCGGGACCGGGTACAGCGCTCCCTCGGTGCTGGGGAACCGGCTGGTGATTCATCATCGCCTCAGGGACGAAGAGATCGCCGAGTGCCTCCGTGCGGACACCGGGGCCCCGCTCTGGAAGCACGCCGAACCGAGCCAGTTCAAAGACCCCTACGGCTACAACAACGGGCCGCGCTGTTCGCCGGTCTTGACGAAGGACCGCTGCTACACACTGGGAGCTGAGGGGACGCTGGTCTGTTTGTCGCTGCTGGATGGGAAGCCGATCTGGAAGCGAGAACTCCGCAAGGAGTACACGATCCCGGACGGGTTCTTCGGCGTCGGGTCTTCGCCGCTGCTCGAAGGCAACACGCTCATCGTCCTCGTCGGAGGTCAACCGAATTCCGGCGTCGTGGCCTTCGATGCCACGACCGGCAAACCGCTCTGGAACAATGTCGGCAAGGCAACCTGGGACAAGGCCGCGACCGGCTGGGTCGCTGAGCCGGAGTACGAGTGGACCGGCGATGAGATGGTCACCAGCTACTCGTCGCCGATTTGCGAGACGATCCACGGGCAGCGGCATCTGCTGTGCCTGATGCGGCATGGGCTGGTGTCGCTCGATCCGAAGACGGGGCAGGAGCGGTTCCACTTCTGGTTCCGGCCGCGCGTGCATGAGTCTGTCAACGCCGCCCAACCGGTCGTGGCCGGGGACACGATCATGATCTCGGCAGCGTATCGTCTCGGGGCCGCTCTGTTGAAGGTCAAGCCCGATAACAAGAGCTTTGATGTCATCTGGCAGAACCCCAGCAATCTGCTGACCCACTGGTCGACCGCGATTGCCCACGACGGGGCGTTCTACGGCTTCAGCGGGCGGCATGAGAACGAGGGACTGTTTCGCTGCCTGAAAGCCGACACCGGCGAAGTGCTGTGGGAGACCCCCGGCATGTCCGAAGAGCAGCTCAAGGGCCTCAAGCAAGACCCGGACGGGAAGATCGTCGACGCGACAACGAAGGCCGCGGTCCCGTGGCCGTTCTATGGGCGGGCCTCGAAGATCATGGTCGATGGGAAGTTCATCGTCCTGGCCGAGCGCGGCGGGATGCTGTCGTTGGTCAAGGTCGACAAGACCCAGTTCGCCGAGGTCTCTCGCTGTGAGGTGCCCGGCATGAAGTACCCCTGCTGGACCGCTCCCATACTGTCGCGTGGGCGGCTCTATCTGCGCTGCGAGGACCGGTTGATCTGTCTGAACGTACAGGGGCCGTAGCAGAATTCGTAAGAATTCTGCCTGCTGGCAGAGCGAAAGAGACACTCGGCAGAATTCTTACGAATTCTGCTACGCGGTGACGCCCTCGAAACCCCGACTCCGCCGGGGTACAGTGTGCAGAATAGATTTCTTGGCAACAGTGAGGAGCAATTCGGATGTGGAACTGGCGTGCGTGTGTGGGCGTGGTTGGACTGTGTATCGCCACGGTGGTGTCCGCTGCGGAGTGGACCGAGTTTCGCGGTCCGACCGGGCAAGGCGTGAGCGATGCGACCGATCTGCCGCTGACCTGGAGCGAGACCGAGAACGTCGCCTGGAAGACCCCGATTCCCGGTTTGGGCTGGTCCTCGCCGGTGGTGTCGAAGGGGAAAATTTACCTCTCGACGAGTGTCGACCTCCCCGCGGAGGGCGACACACCGGAGGTCCACGAGCTGCGCGGGCTGTGCGTGAATGCCGCGACCGGCAAGGTCGAGTGGAACATCGAGCTGTTCCATCGGACGGGGCCGCTCAAGATGCACTCCAAGAACAGCCACGCCAGCGGGTCGCCACTGATTGATGGCGACGTGATTTACTTCCACTTCGGCCCGCATGGAACCATGTGTGTGAAGACCGATGGTGAACTCGTCTGGAAGAATGAAGAGCTGGTCTACGCTCCGCAACACGGGACCGGCGGCTCGCCCGCCCTGGTCGATGACCTGCTGGTGATCTGCTGCGACGGGGCCGACAAGCAGTTCGTGGTCGGCCTCGACAAGGCCAGTGGGATCATCCGCTGGAAGACGCCGCGCGATACGATGCCGCAGAAGGGGTTCTCGTTCTGCACCCCTCTGATTATTACGGTCAATGGCCAGAAGCAGGCCATCTGCCCCGGCAGTAACACGGTGTTCTCGTATGAACCGGCGACCGGGAAAGAGATCTGGCGCTGCCAGTACGGGGGGGGCTACAGCGTCGTCCCGCGGCCCGTATTTTCCCAGGGCCTGGTCTTCGTCAGCTCCAGCTACGACAAGCCGAACCTGCTGGCCATCGATCCGACCGGGAAGGGCGACATCACCGAGACTCACATCCGCTGGCAGACCAATAAGCAGGCTCCGCACAACCCGTCGATGGTGGCGGTTGACGACATGCTGTTCTACGTTTCGGATGGCGGGATCGCGACCTGTGCCGATGCGAAGACCGGCGACATCCACTGGCAGGAACGGATCGAGGGGAATTACTCCGCCTCACCCACCGCAGCCGATGGACGCATCTACTTCCAGGACGAAAACGGCAAGGCGACCGTCGTCGCGGCCTCCAAGAAGTTCGAGGTCTTGGCGACCAACAAGTTCGCCGAAGGGGAGCGGACGTTCGCCTCATACGCGGTGATCGACAAGTCGTTCCTGATCCGCAGCGAGCATCACTTGTACCGCATTGGAACCCAGCAATCCGCGAGCGCGAAGTGACGATCACTCTCATCGGCTATCGCGGCGTCGGGAAATCGACGATCGCTCCGTTGCTGGCCTCGCGACTGGGCTGGAACTGGGCGGATGCCGATGCGCTAATAGAGCAGCAGGCGGGGCGGTCGATCGCGGACATCTTTCAGCTGGAGGGGGAGCCGGGCTTCCGGGCGCGCGAGGCCGGCGTCCTCTCCGAACTCCTGTCGCAGGACCGCCTCGTCATCGCAGCCGGGGGCGGAGCAATCCTCAATGCCCATTCGCGGCAGGCCATTCGCCAGGCCGGACCGGCCATCTGGCTCATCGCCAGCCTCGACAGCATCTTCGCCCGCATTCACGGCGATTCGACCACAGCCGAGAGACGACCGTCTCTCACGGGGACTGATCCGCGCACCGAGATTCAAACGCTGCTGGCGATCCGCACTCCGCTCTACGCCGAGACCGCCACGCAAACAGTCGATACCGAAGGCCGCTCCCCCGCAGCGATCGTCGACGAGATCCTCCTCGCCCTCCCCCGCTCCATCACCAGCGGGGGTTCCCGGTGAAGGTCTTCGTCAATCAGGATCTCCCCCCGTGGCTCGTCCTCCCGTTCATGTTCTGGATGGGAGCCTGCCTGGGCAGCTTCCTCAACGTCTGCGTCTTCCGCATCCCGCAACACTTCACCCTGTGGGGCCAACTGAAGAGCATCGCCAATCGCGGGTCGTACTGCCCCCGCTGCCAGACGCCGATTCGGTGGTATGACAATATCCCGATCTTCGGATGGTTTTCGCTGCGGGGGCGCTGCCGGGACTGTGGGCAGACGATCTCGATGCGCTATCCGCTGGTCGAGTTGTTCAACGCGCTGTTATTTGTGCTGGTGTATTGGTTGGAGGTGCCGCTCCACTACGGGCCTTTAACCGGCAGTACCGTGTTTGCCGACCTCGGCCCGCAGGAGATCCCCGGGCTGGGCAGTCTCTCGCCGCTGCTGTTCTTGCATCTGCGCGTGGCGTTCCATCTGGTGCTGATTGAGGCGCTGCTGGTGGCGACGCTGATCGACTGGGATCTGATGATTATCCCGGATGCCACGACGATTCCGCAGACGCTGTTCGCGGTCGTGGCCTCGACAGCTTTGGGACGGCTGCATCTGGTTCCGGTTTGGCATCAAGACCCGCTCCTACTCCGCGACTTTCGAATCACAATGCCCGAGGCTCTGCACCCCTGGCTGACCCCCGAGTGGAGCGTCCCCGAGTGGTTCAGCACGTCCCCGCATCTGCATGGACTGCTAGTGAGTCTGGCCGGTCTGGTCGTCGGGGCGGTAATGGTGGCCGTGGTCCGCAGCATCGGGACGCGCGTGCTGCGTCGCGAGGCGATGGGGGATGGCGACATCTTCCTGATGGCGATGGTCGGAGCCTTCATCGGCTGGCAGGCGACCGTGCTGGCCTTCTTCCTCGCCGCGTTTCTGGCGACCGCAGCTCACCTCATCACCTTCTCGTTCCGCCTCGACAAGGAGATCCCCTACGGCCCGTACCTGAGCCTCGGCACGCTACTGATCCTGTTGGGCTGGCGCGAGGTCTGGGAGCAGTTCGCCAAGCGGTTCTTCAGCCTCGGCCCAATGCTGATCCCGCTGACCCTGTTCATGCTCGTGATGTTCCCGCTGCTGCTGTTCCTCATGCAAGGCATCAAGTGGCTCCTCGGCATCCCCCTCACTCCCCCCGCCCCTGTCGGAGTCTGGACCGCTGCGGATCAGAACCTATTCGTGTCCGGCGAAAACGTCGACCGCAACCAAGGCCGCTGGAAATCGGACAATGACTGGCC
The DNA here is from genome assembly GCA_043734065.1 of Planctomycetota bacterium. Classification (GTDB taxonomy): domain Bacteria; phylum Planctomycetota; class Planctomycetia; order Planctomycetales; family Planctomycetaceae; genus TH-plancto1. The sequence continues at coordinate 10,414 of JAYTFV010000087.1, read as the reverse complement.
CGGCAACGCCGCCGCGAGAGGGACGGCGTTTGAGGAGCAGTGGAAGAATCCAGGGTAGTGGACCAGACAAAACAGAGAGGCCCGTGTGGATTTTTCCGTTTGGTCTCCAGGAGTATTGGTATAATCCCAGGGGTCGCCTCTGGGGAATGAACCATGCTTGTCTCAATTCGAACTGCTCGACCTTTGGCTGATGATTTGTTGGCGAGTGCGCCACAACTCGCCGAAACTCAGAACCTTCATCGGATCCTGAATCGGTATCGCGCATCGATCAAGCCCACGTTTCCGGGCAATGATGACCCCCGATTCAAGACCCAGTTTTCCGCAGAAGTGAGTAGCCTCGACGATGCCAGTCGGTTATGCGAAGGGTTGCTAAAGGCCGATGGGATCGAGGCGGCCTATGTGAAGCCTGAAGCGGAGCCGGCACATTGAGTGAACTTCGCCAGAATGCGTTCTCGCCAAGAGGGATCAGGAAAATTGACATTGGGATTCGGAGTCGATTATCCTCCGGATGAAGTCGCGGCTTACGCGACCATCTTTCCAAGGAGTCATTCGCGTGGCCAAACGATTGCATGCAGAACGCCCGTCCGAAGCCATGGGGAGCCGAGAGTTGATTGTGGTGACTCGCGCCGGGGCTGAACCGTCTGGGGCACCAGGCCTGGAGTCGATAGCTGCGGTTTCACTTCGCCGAGGATTGAAGGATATCCTGCGTGGCAAAATGACCATGGCTCCGCTATTTCCTTCGCTGTCCCTCGTCAGCGCACCGGGCCTCGAATCGACGGCGATGGCTCTCTCGGTTTCTGAAAGAATGGCGTCCCGCTCCAGCGGATTCATGCATGTCACGGCACCGGACGAACAACTCGACGAGTTGGCGGAGCGGCTGCGCGGTCTCGATGAGATTGTGGCGGCATATGTCAAGCCCGCGGCCGAGACGGCCGCGTTCCAGGATGCAGTGCCCTCTGACATCGAACCGCCCGCCGTGACCCCGGACTACACCGCGCGGCAGATCTACCTGAATGCCGCTCCGGCGGGGATTGACGCCAAGTATGCGTGGCAATTCCAGGGCGGTCGCGGAAGTGGCGTACAGATTATCGATTGCGAATGGGGCTGGCGCTTTACGCACGAGGACTTGCAATCGAATCAGGGGGGAGTCATTTACGGAACTGCGAGTACGGACGACAATCACGGAACAGCTGTCCTGGGAGAGTTCAGCGGGGATGCGAATGCCTTCGGAGTGGTCGGCATCTGCAGCGAGGCGAAAGCCAGTGCGGCATCTTTCGCGGGTGCCAACACTGCGACCGTGATTACAGAGGCGGCAAACAAGCTGTCCGCCGGGGATATCCTGTTGTTGGAGATTCACCGTCAGGGTCCGGATGGCAACGGGACCGGGCAGGATGGATATATCGCCGTGGAATGGTGGCCCGACGATCTGCTGGCGATTCAGTATGCCATCAATCGAGGCATCATTGTGGTGGAAGCGGCGGGAAATGGGGCACGCAATCTCGATGCGGCGGTGTTCGAGACTCCGTCGACCGGATTTCCTGCTGACTGGCGGAATCCGTTCAATCTGACGAATCCCAGTTCGGGGGCGATTGTGGTGGGTGCTGGCGCTCCCCCACCCGGCACGCACGGAAGGGATCACGGTCCCGATCGTTCCCGGTTGGACTTCTCAAATTACGGTCGTCGCGTGGATACTCAGGGTTGGGGGCGGGAAGTGACGAGTACCGGTTACGGAGATTTGCAGGGCGGGAGCAACCGCGATTTGTGGTACACCGACACCTTCAGCGGAACGTCCAGCGCCTCCCCCATTGTGGTCGGGGCACTGGGGTGCGTTCAAGGCATACTCAGGTCTCGCTCACTGACGCTCCTCACTCCGGCACGCGCCCTGCAACTCCTGCGATCCACCGGATCTCCGCAACAGGACGCCCCGGGTCGGCCTCGAACGCAACGCATTGGCAATCGTCCGAACCTGCGTGAGTTGATCCCCGCAGCCCTGGGTCACACCCCGACGCCCGATTTCTCAGAGATCGCCTCGAGCGCCCCGGAAGGCCGCTCGAAGGTCACCATCCGGGTCGGTGGCGTCACGATCACAATCGACGTGGAGGCAGGATCATCGGTCAGCGTTTCCTGAGACTCGTACACCTGTCATGTCCGATGTGGCCGGAATCGCCACTCGCTGGCAGTCCGCTGGAGCCTCGACCCCGACTGGCCCGGCCACGCCTCGGCGCGGGGGACGACATTTGAAGAGCAGTGGAAGAGTCCGGGCTAGAGGGACTACCGCGTGTCTCCCGGCTGCGATGCGAACTCGTTAGAATGCTCTCTCTGCGAGCGCTCCGCGCAGAACCTCCCCGCTGTGCCTCTCTCAGACTGAGTCGTCAATGCCCTTGGATTCCTGGAAGCGTGAAAGTCATACCAAAATTGTGGCCACTGCCGGACCGGCGTGTGACATGGTCGAGAAGCTCGAAGAGTTGATCCTCGCGGGCGTGGATGTGTTCCGGCTGAACACGGCTCACGGGTCGGCTGCGGAGCATCAGGTGCGGCTGGATCGGATTCGACTGGCGGAGAAGCGGGCCGGGCGGATGGTGGCGGTGCTGGTGGATCTGGCGGGGCCGAAGATGCGGCTGGGGGAGATTCCGGGGGGGCAGATCGATTTGCAAGTCGGGGAACAAGTGGCGTTCATTCGCGGGAATGTCACGACCGATCCGCGCGAGTTCACCTGCATCTACGAGCCGCTCCTGGATGAGCTGACCGAAGGGAACCGCGTGATGCTGGCCGACGGGACAGTGGCGCTCAAGGTACTCTCGAATGATGGCCAGCGGGCGGTGTGCGAGGTGACACAGGGGGGCACGCTGCGCAGCAAGCAGGGGGTCAATCTCCCCTACGTTCAGCTGAAAGCCGCCGCCATGAGCGACCTCGATCGGACGAATGCCGTGTGGGCGGTCGAGGCCGGGGCCGATTACATCAGCCTGAGTTTTGTGCGGACGGCCCAGGACATCATCGACCTGAAAGATTTGATTGCGGCGCAGCATCCGGCCAATGCTCCGCATGTGATTGCCAAGATTGAAAAGCCCGAGGCTTTGGAGAACCTCGAAGCCATCGTAAAAGAAGCAGACGGCATCATGGTGGCGCGCGGCGACCTGGGCGTGGAGGTCGACATCGCCGAGATTGCGGTGGCTCAGAAGCGGATCGTGACGGCGTGTCACCGCGCTCGCAAGCCGGTGATCATCGCTACGCAGATGCTCGACAGCATGCACAACTCGCGCATCCCGACGCGGGCCGAGGCCACCGATGTGGCCAACGCGATCCTCGATGGAGCCGATGCCTGCATGCTCTCCGGCGAGACAGCCATTGGAAAATACCCCTGCGAGGCCGTGCAGATGATGCATCGCATCGCCATCGCCACCGAGCCGCTGCTGCGCGATCGCCTGTATACCCGCGACGGAGAGAGTCGGCCCACCCCCGGCGTCAGCCCGATCACCGATGCCGCCGCCCGCGCTGCGGGTCGTCTGGCCGAGGAGCTGTCGGCCAAGCTGGTGGTGGTCGCCAGTTCGACGGGACGGGCGGCGCTGAGCCTGTCGAAGAACCGCCGGTTCGTGCCGACGATTGGGGTCAGCGACAGCCTGTCGTCGCTGCGGCGGATGTGCCTGTACTGGGGAGTGATCCCCGTCCCGGATGCCCCCGCTCATGAGGATCGGGAGCTGATTGAGTTCGTGGTGCATCGCGGTCTGGCCACGGGCGACCTGCAACACGGCGACCGCATTCTGCTGCTATCTGGCACCGGGTTGCCGACGAGTCGGCATAATGTCGTGCTGGTGCATGAAGTGGGTTAGCGTCATTGGCCCACCATTCCGAGAACATGCGTGAGACCCATCGCGGCACAGCCGCAACCGAAGCAGTCAGCCATCAGCAGTCAACCAGAAGGCCACTCATCGTCGAACCGGGCTCTGCACCCTGAAGGGGTGAAACATCACAGCCCAGGGTCGCGACCGAAGGGAGCGCAGCCTGGGTGAAGTCTCGCAGGGGACGAACCCTGAAAGGGTTCCACACAGAGCGTGCGGGTGTACAACCCCTTCAGGGTTGGGTTCCCTGGTCCACGTTCCCCAGAGTGCGCTCCTGCGTCGCGACCCTGGGCTATGATGTGCAACCCCTTCGGGGTACAGAGGTCTCCAGGCCATCGGAAATTTGCGCAGAGTGCGTCGGTTTCAGAAGTGAGTAGTATGGTGGGCGATCCTAGATCGACTTGCTTCCAGAGGATGTTCCATGTCACTCGTGCTCAAGAATGTCCGCAAGAGCTTCAAGCTCCCGGACGGAACGCGGTTGCCGGTGCTCGGCATCAGGTCGTTTGAGTTGCGGGCCGGGGAGCAGGTCGCGCTGGTCGGGTCCAGCGGGGGCGGCAAGACGACGCTGCTCAACGCCATCGCGGGGATCACCACGGTCGACCAAGGCTCGATCGTGGTCGATGGCATCGACATCACGGATCTCCCCGAGCCGAGCCGCGACCGGTTTCGCGCTCAACGGATCGGGATCGTGTTCCAGACGTTTCATCTGCTGCCCGCGTTTACAGCCTTGGAGAATGTGTTACTCGGGATGTCGTTCAGTGGGCGGGTCAACCGGTCGCGGGCCAAGGAGTTGCTCGACCGCGTGGGGCTGAGCGAGCGACTGAATCACCGGCCTTCGATGCTCTCGGTCGGGGAACAACAACGGGTGGCCGTGGCCCGCTCGCTGGGGAATTCGCCGAAGCTGATGCTGGCCGATGAACCGACGGCGAGCGTCGACCGGGCGAACCAAACGATGATCCTCGACCTGATTCGCGACGCCTGCCGCGAGAACAAGATCTCGCTGCTGCTGGTCACGCATGCTCCCGAGGTGGCTGCTGCGTTTGATCGCGTCGAGACCTTGAGCCAGTTCAATCAGCCGGGAGAGTTCATATGAACCTGTTCCAGATCGCCCTCAAGAATATGCGGCAGCGGGGCGTGGCCTCGTGGCTCACGATGATCAGCGTGGCCTTGGGCGTGTCGCTGATGATTGCGGTCCTCGTGCTGCATGGTGTGCTGGGGAAGCAGTTCTCCCAGAGCGGAAGCGGGTACAGCCTCATCATCGGGCCGGCGGGGAGTCCGACGCAACTGGTGTTGGCCGTGGTGTACCGCATCGAGAATTCGCGACTGAACATGCCCTGGCGTTACTACCAGAAATGGGTCAAGGATCCGCGGGTCGAACTCGCGATCCCGATCTGCTTCGGCGACACGACGCAGGAGGGGGACTTTCCCGTGATCGGGACCAGCCCGCAGTATTTCAAGCTCCCCTATGCCCGCACTCCCGAGCCGCAGGTGTACCAGGTGCATGGGAATTTTCTCAAAGGGAGTTGGGATGCCGTGATCGGTTCTGAGGTGGCCCGTCGCAATGGGTGGACGGCGGATGAAGATTTGAATGGCAATGGAAAGCTGGACCCGTATGAGGACACGAACAACAACGGCGTGCTCGATCCCGGCTCCCAATTCCAACTGGTTCACGGCGGACAGAAAGGGGCCGATGCCCATATCCATGAAGAGAAGTTCACCGTGAGAGGCATTCTCAAATCCACCGGCACTCCCAACGACCGCACGGTCTTCACGCACATCGATGGGTTCTTCATGCTGGCGGGCCACGAGAATCCGCTCCGAGAAGCGATTCACCGCGAGGCTCAATACTTCAATGACGCGACCGAAGCCCAGCTCCTGGAAAAATATGCACCCGAGTTGGAAGCCGAGAAGCGGGAGGCTGCGGCCTTGATACTGAACCCCAAGCATGCGGCCCATGCGGTCCCCGACCTTTCGAAAGAGGTCTCGGCGATTCTGATCGTGACCAAGGGAGACGAAGGGGATGAACTGGCCCGCTCGAACAATGCCCTGAGCATCCAAAACGAACTCCGCGAAGAGAACGCTGCGCAGGCCGTCAGCCCCGTCATGGTCATGGAGAAGATCATGCGGAACTTCGTGGGCAACCTCCAGATGGCGTTTCTGTGCTTGACCGGTCTGATCGTGGCTGTGTCTGGCATCGGGATTTTCGTGAGCATCTACAACTCGATGAACGAACGTCGCCGCGAGATCGCCGTCATGCGGGCGCTGGGGGCTCAGCGGAGGACCGTCTCGCTGATGATCCTGTGCGAGACGCTGCTGCTGTGTCTGGGCGGCGGATTACTCGGGCTGTTGCTGGGACACGGGTTGATGTTCGTGGCCTCGCCGATTCTGGAGACTCGCAGCGGGCTGTTGATCGACCCGTGGGCGTACTCGCCGTGGGAGTTGATCGTACTCCCGATCGCATTGGTTCTGGCCACGCTCAGCGGGTTGATCCCGAGCATCACCGCGTACCAGACCGATGTGGCCGAGACACTGGCGCAGTGATGCGGTCATTTGCTGGTCGGGGACGACTCGATGCAGTACAGGAACTCCCGCCGCTGGCCATCGATCGTCTCAGCCACGCGGTGGTAGATGCGGCTGCCGGTGATCGCCGGGGTGCCGAAGACTTCGCTGCCGAGTTGGTTCTCGCCGATGATTTTGAACTCCTGCGGGTCGGCTTTGAAGATCGTCGTCTTGCCCGACTCGTCGGTGGCGTAGATCGTGCCATCGACCAGCACGAGTGAGGAGCTGAACGTCCCGCCGACGCGGTGCTTCCACTGCTCTTCACCCGTGTCGCTCTTCATGCACGTCGCCACACCCGCGTCGAGCATCGCGTACAGGTAGCCGTCCTGCAGCACCATCGACGGCACGTAGACGCGCGAGGGGATCTCCCATACGACCGTCCCCGAGCCGTCGGCCTTCATGGCGGCCAGGTGGTTTTTCGGGTAGCCGCCGCTGGTGTAGATGTGGGTGCCGTCCGTCACCGTCGAGGTCACGCACTCCGTCGTCGCTCCGGGGAACTCCCAGTTCTGGCTGCCGCTCAGTGGATCGAGACTGGTGACCAAGTCGCACCCGATCAGGAACATCTGCTCCTTGCCCGCGACCTTCAAAACGATCGGCGAGGGGTAGTTCGGCAGCGCGGGACGCGAGTGGGACCAGACGATCTTCCCGGTCGCGCGGTTCAGTCCAGCCAGAGTTCCCTTGCCGCCCTTCGTATCCGCCGACACGATCACCAGCGGCCCATACACCAGCGGCGACGAACTGAACCCCTGGTGCAGCACATAGTCCGTAATCTTCGTCTGCCACAGTTGGTTCCCCTTTCGATCGAGGGCGGTCGTGTAGATCGCATCGGCATTCAGGAAGTTGACGAAGATTCGCTCGCCATCGCAGGCTGGGGTCGAGTTGGCGGAGGTACTCTTGTCGTTCTGCTTGGCGATCAGGCCGCCCTCGTGGATTTTCGACTGCCACAGCTCCTTCCCGGTGTTGCGGTCAAAGGCGATCGTCAGTTGGCGGTCGGGGTCGTGGGCCGCAGCGTTGATGATGACCTGATCGCCGACCACGATGGGCGAGCCGTGTCCCTTGCCAGGGAGGGGAGCCTTCCAGCGGATGCCCTCAGTGGCCGACCACTTGGTGGGTGCTTTCTGCCCCGAAGGAGCAATCCCGTTCCGGTTCTGCCCCCGCCACCACGGCCAGTCGCCTGGCTCGACTGTGATCGAGCTGACATCCGAGGGGGCGTCCTTGTCCTCGCCAAAGAGCACGCGCTCCGTCGCCACCTGACCCACGATCAGCCCGATGCACACACACCACATCATCCATCGCCACATCGCACTGCCTCATGAATCATTTCGAATCGGAACGCACTACAAGCATGAGTCGTAGTCGATGCGTGATCTGTTTCCAAGCGACGGGCAAAAACAGTTCCCCGCAGGATCACATTCAGGTCGAAGTGAGGTCGGGTGGGACAAGCTCGTCTTGGAGCGCAGGCCCACCACATGCGACATTGTCCGCCGGATGGTGGGCCTACGCCCAAAGCGGCTGGTCCCACCCTACGTGGCGGGGTGGCCCAGACGCTGCTTTGAGTGTCTGGGTTGTGGAACAACAAGAGGTTAAGGAGAGAACGTTCGCCTTTCAATCCCTCTTGTTCCTGCGTCACCCAGACATCCAAAGCGATGCATGGGCTACCCCGCCAACACCCTTCACAGGACGAGTGACCAACTTCTTGATAATCTTCCGAGGCATCCAAGTCTCCTGGCTGGGGCCACCAGTCTAAGGAGTTGGACTGTCCGTCAAACCGACAGCACCTCATCTTCTCTTCAGGGATGTGCTGGAGTCCTCCGTGATTCGGGAGAAGGCAATCTCTCCCTTTCAGGACAAATCATGTGGAAAGTCGTACCCGAATGACAGAAACCCCTGGAACACGTCCACGACGTGTCGAGATCCTGGAGACATTGCGAGGACTGGCCGCCCTGGCGGTCGCGTGGCACCATATCACATCGAACGACGCATTCCGCTGGCTGAATCTCATGGAGCTGGGCGGTCTCGGGGTTCCGATCTTCTTCTGCATTTCCGGGTTCATTCTCCCATACGCGATGCACACGGGAGGTTTTCGCTGGCCCCAGGATGGGAGATGTTTTATTCTCAAACGTGTCTTACGCCTCGATCCTCCCTATCTTGCCACGATTCTCTTGTGTCTGGCCGCAGAGTATGCAGCGACTCAGGCCCCTGGATATCAAGGGCGGGCCTTTCGCTATTCCGCAGGAGACCTGCTGGGGCACATCGCCTATATGAATTCGCTTTGGGGATGCAAATGGGTGAACCCGGTTTTCTGGACACTAGCCATCGAATTTCAGTACTACCTGTTCGTGGCCTGTCTGTTCCCGCTGCTGGTGCTTCGACATCCCTTGTCAAGAACTCTGGCTTTGGCCGGTATGCTGGCATCCAGCCCCTGCTTCGGCTTCCACTACGTCTTTCACCATCTCCCACTCTTTGTGATTGGGATCGCATCGTTCCAGCGGTATTGTGGGATCTCGTCGCGCCTCGAATGGAGCTGCGTCGTGCTGATCTCTGCAGTCGTCGGGGGTTACGTTTCCGGCATTCCCGACGCACTGGCGGCTGTGGGATGCACTCTGACGATTGTCCTGTGGCCAGCCACGGCAGTTCCTCCGGGAGCGTTGCAATACCTCGGGCGGATTTCGTATTCGCTGTACCTCGTCCATTTTCCGATCGGTTGTCGACTGCGAAACATCGGTGCGAGAGTGGTCGGTGATTCGGCTCCTGGTCAAGTCGTGGTGGCCCTCGTCAGTCTGGCCGTGTCTGTGCTCGTGGCGCATGGAATGTGGCGATTGATTGAAAAGCCCTCGCAAGCCTGGGCGTCACGCCTGCGATACGGGTCAGTACCAGAGCCCACGGTGAACTCCGCGATCACCGAACCGCCCGTATGCTGAGCGGGCACGACTCAGTGGTGGGATGGCACTGACTTGATCTCAGTCACCCGAAGCCTCAGCGAGGGAAACACGGGGAAACGTCGCTTTCGCTCACCGTCGCTGACGCTTCGGGTGAAAACAAACGTATCGTGAACCTTTGTTGCTTCCTGCTTTGATCTGTCACATCTGATTGTTCATTCGGGGAATCGAGTGGTGAAGAATTCCTCCGAGAAACCGGAGGAAGGTCACTTCGTCTTGGTCCTCCAGATTCGCGAAACTGGCCGCCGCTCTGGCAGGTACACCTCCCGTATCTCGCCCCCTCGGTAGCGATCCCACGCATGGCACGTTTGTACACTCTCCTCGGCTTCGGACTCCTGTTCTGGGTGGCCTCGCTGTCCGCAGCTGACCCGGTTCGGGCCGATCCGCTGCTGCTGAAACCGCTGCCGGAGGGGTTGGTGTTGCATGCCCGGATCGTTGACCCGGAGCGATTGGCGGGGCACCCGCTGGTGCAGCGGATCACCCGGTTGCTGGAAACGAGTCAGGAGTGGAAGCGGGCCAACCAGGAGACGACCGGGCTGATTCAGTTGACCGAGTCGATCGGGTTCATCGATCGCCAACTGAAGACAGTCGGGGTCGAGGGCGGGATCAAGGCGATTTGGCAGCGCGGGGCGCTCGTCGCCATTGGGGAGGGGGGTGACGATCCGCCGACGGGTGGGGTCTTCCTGGCCAGGGACGAAGCGGCTGCCAAGGCGTTTTTGGACATCGTGCAGCAGTGGGCCGAGACCGAACTGGGGCTGAAGTACGAGCCGATCGACATGGAGGGCACGCCGGTCCTGGCTGCGGGGAATCTGCATGTGGCGGTGGTGGGGCACCGGGTGGCGTGGGCCAATCGGGCCGAAGCGATGCGGAATGTTCTCAAACATATGCAGTCGGTTCCGACCGAGGGCGTGGTCCCGATCGACCCATCGCTGCTGGCCGAGGTGCATGTCTCGCTGGCTGCTGTTCGCAAGAACCCGGACTTCGCCAAGGGGCTGGAGACTCCGGCGAGCGACTTTGGGCAACTGACATTTTTGGGAGGCTGGACCGATCTGTTGCGGCGGCACGAGCGGCTCTCGATCG
>JAYTFV010000086.1:0-3471 GCA_043734065.1 Planctomycetota bacterium | reverse complement strand
CCGTCACGTCGCTGAATTCACCAAGTCCCTCAAGTTGCGGAAGCTTGGTCAGCAGTTGGACGCGTTCGTCGGTCAACGGCCCATTGAAGCCCAGTCGCGTGACCGGCATGTGCTGGAGTTCCGCAACGCCGGCTGCGGTCAGCCATGACTCATGCAGCTGGAGTTGCCGCAGCGTCGGGATTTCCTTCAGGCTCGCTGCCGTATTCGGTTCGAAGCGCCAGGTTGATATGTTCAAGAATTGGAGTCGAGACAGCGACTTCAGCTTCGGCAGGATGGCGGGAGTTATTTGGGTTCCATGAAGATGCAGGTTTGCGAGTTTGGGTAGCGCGAGAAGGGAATCGGCACAGGCATCCGTCACCTTCGTGCCACTTAAATGCAAAATCTGCAATTGAGGGAGATTGCGAAGACGTGCCACTCCTTTGTCTGTTACTGGGGTGTAAAGGAGGTGTAGCGTCGTGAGCTGCGGCAGGCCAGCGACACGTCCCAGCTCATCGTCAAGGACAAGGCCATTGTTGACGAAACGCTGCAAAGTGAATGCGTCGAAAAAGATTTCTTTGAGTACGAACGGTGGTTCCGGCAGCTTGGCACCGGCGGCGACGGAGATCGTCTTCCCATCCATGATGATCTTCAGCGAACCGCCGACCGACAGCACCCACTCCGCAGCGGCCCGATCGGGGGACTCGCTCGGTCGCACGGGGAGGGGCGCGGCGGGTTTCTCCAGCGGGATCAGTTTCGCCGTGATCGGCTGGGTGCCGCCGGATTCGATTTCGAAGTCCTGGCCGTAGACGGTGAACCCGTCCTTGGTCACCTTCAGGCGGTGCTTGCCGGGGTCGACCGCAATGGTGAGCGGCCCTTTCTCCCCTTTCCGGGTGATCTCGACCTGACCCGCTGCGTTCAGCACTTGCACATCGGCATCGGCTTCCGAGACCGTGACGACCAGCGTGCCGTCCTTCGTTTGCAGCGAGACGACGATCCCCGCCAGCAGGAGCAACGCGCCCAGAATGCCGCCGCCGATCAGCCATTTCTTCTGGTCACGGCCAGCGGGTGGCTGGGCGGGCTTCTTCTTCTGTGGGATCGTCTTGGAGGACTCCCGAGGCATCTCGCTCAGAAAACTCATCAGATCGATCTCGGGATGTGAAGGAGCGGGCGCGGGGAGCAGCACGGTTGTCTCATGTCCGTGATCGCACTGTTGCAGTTCGGCCATCAGTTGGGTCATGGTCTGGTAGCGATCCTCGGTCTTCTTGGCGACCATCTTGCGGAACACGGTCTCCAGCTGCACCGGGACATCGGAGAGGACCGCCCGCAGAGAAGGGATCGGCTGGTCCCGGTGCGCGATGAGCTTGGCCATCAAGGAATCCCCCTGGTAAACGGGTTTGCCGGTGAGCAGATACCACAGCGAGCAGCCGAGGGCGTAGATGTCGGCCCGGGCATCGGCGGTTTTGGTGCTGAGTGCTTGTTCGGGGGACATGTAGTCGACGGTGCCCATCACGGTTCCGGTGGAGGTCAGTTCCGCGTGGTGCGGGGCATCGGGCTCGTCGTTCAAGCGGGCCAGACCCATGTCGAGAATCTTGACCGTGCCGTCCGAGCTGAGCAGCAGATTGGCGGGCTTGATGTCGCGATGGACGATCCCCTTTTTGTGAGCGGCCTCCAGCCCTTTGGCCGCTTGCAGGATGTAGCTGATCGATAGACCGACCGAGAACGGCCCGTTCTTCTTGACCAGGGCCGACAGGTCGCTGCCCTCGACCAGTTCCATCACGAGGAAATGCACCCCGTTGGCACAATCCGCATCGAAGGCGGCCACGATGTTGGGGTGGCTGATCTTGGCAGCGGCCTCGACCTCGCGCTCGAAGCGGGCGATGGCGTCTTTGTCCTTGGTCATCGCCGCGGGGAGGAGCTTGATGGCGACGATGCGTTTCATGCGGCGATGTTCGGCCTTGAACACCTGCCCCATGCCGCCCGCCCCGATCTTGTCCATCAGGAGATAGTTGCCCAGCTTGAGCGACTTCCCCTTCCCCCGGTAGACCTCTTCGGCTTGATACTTCGTCAGTTTTTTCTGGCGGACCAGTTCGCGGGCCAGTTGCTCGGCATCTTGCGCAGCCCCTTTGGGAGGGATCAGCTCTCGAACCGTATCGCCCGAGAGGATCCCTGTTTGTTCGATTTGTTGAATGAACTTCTCAAGCGGGATGGACATGGCTTGGCCCTAAGCTTCGAATTGCCGAAGACGGATTCTCGCAAAAATGGCAGGCAATGACTACGAACGACCCGCAACACGCTTTGCCTGTGTTCAATATGCACCCCGCGACTCGAAACAACTACTCCGGTATCGGCGACCGGTGCGGCGGGCTGATCGCCCGATTTGGGCCAGATATTCGCATCACAAAGGTGCCCACAGTGGTGCCGTGAGGTGCCCACTATGGTGCCATACAGCTCGCATCAAAACGGTTCGTTTTGCATCAATCTGCAACGAACGGGCACCAAACTCGGCACATTTTGGCCGCCGAAAGCCAAACGGAAACCCCAACGGTGTCGGGATTTCCGTCGTGAGACCTAGTGAATTACCTAGCGGAATGAAGCGGAGAGGCAGGGATTCGAACCCTGGGTCTCCTCACGGAGACTCCGGTTTTCAAGACCGGTGTAGAAATGATGCAACCAACGCCCTGTCCGAACTCGAAAACAACGGTTGATTGGCGACAGGATCAGGGCTGATGTGTCCATGAGACCGAAAAGGCTTTTCGTCCTTCATTCTTCCGTATCGAGAGGGAGACTGTCCGCAACCCGGTACTCTGCCCGCAGCCACTCCAGGGCGTCATCGAGCGCCGACTTACTGGTCGCCACATAGTGTCTCTCCGCAATCGACGCGGGGGCGTGGCCGAGGAAGAGTTGATCGAGACCTCGGAACTGCGGGTTCGAGTGGATCAGCGTGGCCGAGGTTTTTCGCAGCAGCTTGAACGGCTTCGAAAATGGCAGCTTGGACATCGCTCGGTCATAGGCACTCTTGACGGAGTCCGATTTGCGATACGAACCGGTCTCGTCGAGTCGTTCTTCGACCAGTCGCTTGCCGGCCTTCGTCAGCAGGACCACCTCCGTCTGACTGCGATGTTGCTGGAGCAGACGGAGCGTCTCCGGCCACAGCTGGTAGGTCACGGTCGGGACGCCCACATGGTTGGCCGTCTTGCTCCGCTTGCGAGTGATCGTGCCCGTCGGCCACGACACGTCGGCGTCGAGCAAGTCGGAGATATCCTTCTGGGTCATCCCGCAGTTCAAGCCCAAGAGGATGCAGAGTCGGTTCAGGCCGGTCGTCTCGCGCAGCAGCGTGGCCACCTCAGCATGCGTCATGGTCTCGGGCGTGGTGGTGCGGCGCGTGATCTTCAACTCTTTCGAGTCGATGTTCTTCGGCAAGTTCTCGATCGCGTCCTGGCCCCATAGCCAGCGAATGAGCGTCTTCACCGCGACCAACCGATCTCGTGCGTA
>JAYTFV010000085.1:0-5576 GCA_043734065.1 Planctomycetota bacterium | reverse complement strand
TTCGCTCCGCGAAAGAACGTCCTTTCGTGGAGCGAACGGCGACTCTCCAGGCAGGTGGATAAGAGACGACTCCCCCCGTCGGACAGGCCCCATGCTCACGCGAGCGGAAATCCCCGGCCTCATCGTCGCCGCCTGGCTGGTGTCGGTCGGAGTCTGGTTGGCGGTCTGGCACTGGCGCGGCTGGAAGCGGATCGCCGGTGATCCCGAAGAGGGGAGCGAAACGCGCTGGTCGCAGGTCCGCCTCCGCATTCAGGTCGCGATCATGATCGCCTTGGCAGGAGTCCTGCTCTGCATCGGAGATACGGTACTTCCAGTCCTGCAGCGTCGAGGCTGGATGACTCTCCAACGCATGGCCGTGTGGTGGACGGTCGATGTCATACTGCTCCTGTTCCTGGCCGTGTGGATTGCTCTGATGGCGCTCGGCGACATGGCTTTGACCACGTCCCGCACGCGAGTCGATCAACTGCGGCTGCGACAAAAGCAACGGGAGCTGACGGCGGAGATCGAGCGATATCGCGAGCAAAATGGCGACTAGAGCAGTTCCAGAAATCGTGTTCACCGCAAAAGTCTGGAACACTAATCTCCACTGATCGACGCTAATCCAGATTCGGATCAGTGTTGATGAGCGAAGATTAGTGTTCCAAAATCGTCCTTCCATTGACTCGTTTGGTGAACACCAATTCTGTCACTGCTCTCATGTCGCACGACGCACCGCGTCGTGTCTGACGACGCGGAGTGTCGTCCCACAATCCCAAGAAGACCGCTCATGGACGAATCCCTCACTCCTCCCGATCCTGCTCTCCCCGCAGCCGCCGTCGACTTTGAGCGGCGAGTCTACGTGCCGCACTTCGAGGGCTGGACGGCTAAGATCAAGACCAGTTGGGACAAGGACTACTGTTACACCAAGAACCCCGGCGAGGATTTTTTTCACCTGCTGTTGTGCGGCGAGGTGTATCTGGCGAACGCCGAAGAGCGGTTGTGTCTGAACTGTGCCAAGCGCCGCGGGGTCGTTACGGACGACCGCCTCTACTGGCAACGCGGGGTCCGAAGAGCACCGCCGCCGCCATTGTAGAACGACGCTCCGCCATTTTAGCACGACGCTCCGCGTCGTGACGGACGATGCGGAGCGTCGTCCCACAATCAACCCAATCACCTTCCGAAAGACCACCCATGAAGCCTGCCAATGCCCTCGTCGGCCAATCCGGCGGACCGACCTCCGTCATCAATGCCTCGCTGTCCGGCGTGATCGATGGCTGCCTCCAGGCTGACAAGAAAATCGGCCAGGTCTTCGGCATGCGCTACGGCATCGAAGGCGTCCTGAACAACTGGCTCATCGATCTGGGGGCCGAGTCGCCGGACGTTCTGAAAGGGCTGCGGCACACGCCCAGCAGTGCCCTCGGATCGAGCCGCCTGAAGCTCAAGGAAGAGCACTTCTCGACGATCCTCAAACAACTCCAGAAGTACAACATCCGCTACTACTTCATGATCGGCGGCAATGACACGATGGACACGATCCACCGCGTCGTGTCCCATGCACACGCCAGTGGCTGGGAGATGACCGGCATTGGAGTCCCCAAGACGGTCGACAACGATCTATTCGGCACCGACCACACGCCGGGGTATCCGAGTGCCGCCCGGTATGTGGCCCTCAGCGTGCAGCAGTCTGGCCTGCTCGCCCGCGATATGCAGCGGGTCGACCAGTTCGTGATCTTCCAAACCGTGGGGCGTTCGGCGGGCTGGCTCCCGGCAGCTGCGGCACTGGCCCGGAGAAAGCCGGGGGATGCGCCGCATATCATTCTGATGCCGGAGCGGGCGTTTGATCGGGAGATGTTCCTGAGGCGGGTCGAAGAGGTCCAGAAGCAGTTCGGCTTTGTCTCCATCGTCTGCGGCGAGGGGATTCGCAACGCGGATGGGTCGCCAGTCAGTGCCTCGCAGACGCGGGACAAGTTCAACAATGTCGAGTTCGGAGCGATGGGCGGGGCCAGCGTGGGCATGGTCCTGCACCGCATTGTCAGCGATGCGTTCGGCTGGCGGGGTGAGTTTCAGGTCACGGAGTCGCTGCCGATGTGCGCTTCCGATCGGATCGCGAAGATCGATGTCGCCGAGGCGTACGGCTGTGGTCGGCAGGCGGTGCAGTTGGCAATCAAGGGTCCCGGCGGGGTGATGGTGACGCTCAAGCGCCAGCCGGGGAGCGAGTACGCCATCGACTATGAGACGATCCCGCTCAGCGAGGTCGCCAACCACGAACGCCCGCTGCCCGCAGAGTACATCGACGATTCGGGGATGGACATCACCAAGGCGTTCCTCAAGTACGCCCAGCCACTGGTCGGGGAGTTGCCGGAGTTTGTGAGCCTCAAGGGGGTGAAGGCGAAGGGGTGAGCGCTGAGTGGGAAATGCCCACTTGACGCATTACCCATTTGCGCCTATCCTTGGAGACACAGTGACCTTGGTGGAGAACAGCATGGAAACCAAAGTGGTCGACAGTCGCGGAAGATTGGCATTAGGTGCCAAATTCGCCGGGAAAACAGTCATTGTTCAGGAAAGTGCCGACCAAATCGTCATTTCACCGGCAGTGGTGATTCCGGAATACGCCGCTTGGCTCTGGAAGAACGAGGAAGCACGGCGGTCCTTGGAATTGGGCATTGAACAGGCACGGCCGCGGCAATTCATGTCCGATCCTCCAACGATCGACCCTGCGTGGGCCGAAGTGGAAATCGATTAGATTGTCAACATTGAATTTCTGATGTTGCAAAACTCAGGTAACGCCGGACTTTTCGCTATTTGCCAGTTCAGGAGAGCGAATTATGGTGTTTGAATTACAGTGGGATGTCAAGGCTGGAGAACAGTACATGCGGATTATGGAGCGAGCCCATCATCCCCAGCCTCAGTTGGGGAAGCCGAAAAAGAAGTCATCGAAGCAACTCGGACTCGCCAATCAAGTCAACAAAACATTGGCGTTACTCGCCCAGAATCCAAGGCACCCCGGGCTGCAATCGCATTCCTACGATGGCATCGCAAACCCGTTTGAGAATGGGAAATCAGTCTGGGAAGCTTACGTCCAGAATCGAACGCTGGCTGCCTTTCGGATTTTTTGGTGCTATGGGCCAGAGGCTGGTCAGATTACCATTCTGGCGATCACCGCCCATCCCTGATGCGTATCCCTCCATCCCGATAGGATGCCAGAGGGCATCGACAGTTTGTGGCCGCTTTCGAAGGCACACGTCCCAGTCTCACCCTGCACCCCAGGATTCTCCCATGCCGAACTCGCTCAAGACCCGCCTTGCCAACGGCGAGACCGTCAATGTCTTCGCCATCGGGCGGATGTTCCACCCGAACCTGATTGAGATGTTTGCCATCCACGGCGGGTTCCACGGGTTCTGGATCGACCACGAACATGTCGGGTTCTCGATCGACCAGATCGAACACGCTGCGACGGCGGGGCGAGCCGCGGGGCTCGACTGTTTCGTGCGCGTGGCCCCGACCGACTACGCCCTGGTGACCCGCTGTCTGGAGTCCGGAGCGCGCGGCGTGATGGCCGCTCAGATCAACAACGCCGCCGAGGCCGATCAGTTCGTGCAGTGGGCCAAGTTCGCCCCGCGCGGGCGGCGCGGGTTGAACTCCGCAGCCTACGACGGCCGATTCGGCAACATGCCGCTGGCCGAGTTCTGTGAGAAAGCCAATCGCGAGACATTCGTCGCGATTCAGATTGAGACCGCTGCTGCCGTCGAGAACGTCGATACGATTGCCGCGATTGAAGGGGTCGACCACCTGTTCCTCGGCCCGTCCGATTTGAGCCAGGCCCTCGGGGTGATCGGCCAGTTCATGGACCGCAAGTGCATCGCGGCCATCGAGAAAATCTCCGCAGCCTGCCAGAAACACGGCAAGAGCTGGGGTGCCGTGACGATGACTCCGGAGCATTGCGAGATGCTGGTCCAGCACGGTTGCCGGTTGATCTCGATGACGAATGATGTGCGTCTGATCAATGCGGGGATCAAGTCGGTCAAGCAAACGTTTGCGTCGCTGTTTCGCGAGGGAGTTTGACTTCAACGGCTGGTGGAATGCGAATCGGGAAGCGACATCGCCGACGTTGCTCTTGACCCCCTGTCCCGCCCCCGCATACCGTCCCGGATCAACGGACTGTCACAGGGGGCAAGGATGCACTTCTTCTTTTCCGCAGGCGAACCCAGCGGCGACCAGCATGCCGCACATCTGCTGCAGGCTCTGCAGCGGCGCGTGCCCCAGGCCCGCTTCTCCGGGTTCGGCGGACCGCACCTCGAACAGGCCGGGGCCGAGGTGCTCTACCCGCTGACCGACATGGCCGTCTTCGGCCTCACAGCGGTCCTGCCACTGCTCCGGAAGTTCTACGCTGTCGCCCACATGGGACGCCGGTTCCTGGAGGAGCAGCGTCCCGATGCGGTGATTCTGGTCGACTTCCCAGGGTTCAACTGGCACATCGCCAAGTATGCCAAGCAGCTCGGCATCCCCGTGTACTACTACTGCCCGCCCCAGTTGTGGGCATGGGGCGGTTGGCGGATCAAGAAGATTCGCAAGTACGTGGACTGTGTGCTGTCGGTGTTGCCGTTCGAGGCCCAGTGGTATCGCCAGCAAGGGGTCTGCGTGGAGTACGTCGGGCATCCGTTCTTTGACGAGGTCGCCGAGAAGCAACTCGACGAGGCATTCTGCAGCGACCTGCGGGCCTCGAGTCCGCAGCTGGTCGGGTTCCTGCCGGGATCGCGCCGCAGCGAGGTCACACGCAACTTCCCGGCGATGCTCGAAGTGGCCCGCAAGATTCATCGCGATCACCCCGAGGTGCGGTTCCCGGTCGCCTGCTACAAGGAGTATCAGCGGGCGTACTGCGTGGCCGAGATGAAAAAGCTCGACAACTCGCTGCCGCTCGATTTCTTTGTCGGACGGACCTCGGAGATCATCGCCACGATGGACTGCTGTCTGATGGTCTCGGGATCGGTGAGCCTGGAAGTCCTGGCCCGAGGCAAGCCCGCAGCGGTGACTTACCGGGCCAACCTGACGAACTATCTGTTCGGGAAAGCGGTGGTGCAGATCAAGTATATGTCGCTGACAAATCTGTTGCTCGACCGGGAACTGCTGCCCGAGTTTCTGTATGTCTATAATGTCCAGAAGCACGCTGCGAAGATGCACTCGGTCATCGACCGCTGGTTAAGGTTCCCGCTGGAGATGCAGTCCCTGGCCCGTGAGCAGGACGAGGCGCGGCAGAGCATCGTGCAGACCGGCGGCGTGACGAAGGCCGCTGAGACGGTGCTGAGACTGCTGGGGCATGAGTCGAGCGAGCGGATCGCGGCATAGTGAAGTTCGCCAGAACGTCTTCGCCAGCCATTTACACAGCTTAGTTGGACAGCGCCAGTATTCCCAGTTGCCGTGGGAAAGGCCAGCTGTTCATGATTGATCGATTGGAATGCAGGACTTGATCTGGTCGACATCGACTCCGAGTTGCTCGTACAGTTCGCGGCGGGTTTTGGTGTGAGAGCGTCTGGCTTGGGCGTTGCGGTGTTGGTGGTAGTGCTGTTGGTCGAGTGCGTGTTGGAACTTTTCGTCGCGGA
>JAYTFV010000084.1:0-3158 GCA_043734065.1 Planctomycetota bacterium | reverse complement strand
AGGGTCGCCCCGGCGATTTCGGAGAAATCGCCGACCATGGGGCGGCCCGCCTTGTCCGACATCGCCACCGACAAACGAGACGCACACACCATAAAATCGTGTCTGCGCCCGAAAAGTCAGTGAAATCTGGTCACACCACTGGACTCGGATCGTGAGGTTTGTTTTCAACCACGAAGCGGTGACAGCAGATAACTATGGGCGCAGCCCAAGGACCGTGGTCCCGCATGATCTCCAGCCTCGAAGCGGCGACAGCGAGCCCCCCCTTCACCGAAACGGTCACTGACACCCAGCGACGCCACGCCGATCGTGCTATCACCGCTTCGCGGCTCAGCACACAGCCGATGGCACATGGAAACTGTACCGACTTTTCGGTCCCCCTCAGGTCCGTTCCGCCCGGACCTGGGGGTCCAGGCTACGGAAAATTTCCACTGGCCGCTCGCCTCAAGCTGTGTCGCCCACCGGTCCCCACGAGATCCTTGACAAACAATCATTGATTATCAGAGGCAGCCTGCTGCCTCTGAGCTAGGCTTGCTGGACCAGTCCATCGGGACTGACTGACCAATCGTTGCCATCCGAAGAAGCGCACTTTCCCCATGCTGCTTTTCAGGATTATCTGGGACTTCTCGACATTCCTGGATTCTCGTGATTCCCAGGCACAATAGTCTTGGCCGTCATCGATTCCTTGTCCCCGATTGGTGTCGCAGATTCTCAAAGGCAATCCATGCCAGCCATCGCCCTCCTTTCCGTTCAAGCCTCACCGCCCATCCCGATCGAGGGCGGATATGTGGCCCAACTGCGACCATTCCCGTGCCGTACGAGTCCGGCCTTTGAGGCGGCGTGGCGCGATTTGGAGCGGCGGAGTCTGTTGCGGAACCCGTTTCTGTCGGCCTCATTCCTCCTCCCGCAGTCCTGGGAGAATTTCCCTTCGGCGCAGCTGTTGACCATCATTGATGGGCAGGGGAACTGGGTCCTGGCCGGACTGTTTGAGCGAGTCACGGGGACGCGTCAGCTCCCGCTTCCACACTTGCGGGCGGTACGGGTCGAGCATTGCTTTCAGACCGGAATGCTTGTCGATGCGGCTGAGCGGGACGTGGTCGTGGAGACTCTGTGGAAGTTCCTGCGTCAGCAGGGCCTGAACGGGCTGTCGTTCCCGATGTTTCCGGTGCAGAGTGCGCTGGGGGGCCTCCTGACCGAACGCTGTGTGCGGGACCAGACCGCTGTCACCGTCGAGGATCTCCACGTACGGGCGACGGTCTCCCCTTTCGATGGCTCGGCCATGTCTCCCAAGCGGGCCAAGAGCGTGCGCCGTGGTCGCCGCGCCTTGGAAAAGTTGGGTCAGGTCTCGCTGCGATTCAGCGGTTGCCTGGACGGCGATCTGTCGGCGGTCGACCGGTTTCTGGTCCTCGAAACGCTGGGCTGGAAGGGCGAAACGCAGTCCGCGCTGGCTTGCCATGCCAGCGAAACTGAGGCGTTCCAGCACACCGCCCTCGGACTTGCCAGTAGCGACCGTATCCGATTCGCCGAACTGGCCATCGACGAGCACGTCATCGCCAGCATGTGCCTGTTCCGGTCCGAATCGGAATACTACGCCTTCAAGATCGGCTGGGATCCCCAGTTCGCACGCGGCTGCCCGGGATTCCTCCTCGCCGCTGAAATTCAAGACCACCTGTCTCAGTTGCCCGGTTGCGAGAGCCTCGATAGCTGCGCTCGCCGCGACAGTTTCCTCGATCATGTCTGGCCGGGCCGTAAAGAGATCGGCACGGCACTGTTTACAACGACCCGCTGGGGATCAGTGGCGTCCCAGGGGACGAATTGGGCTCGAAATCTGTATCGCCGATTGCGAGGACAGACAGTCTCGACAACTGTCGCTCTCGAGGCCGGACAAGAAAAGTCCCAGGAGCGGGCGGAGGTGCTGTCATGAGTTGGATACCCCCACTGAATTTCCGAGCACGCGATTTCAGCCCCCTGCCGTCGGACCATCGTCCGGCGCTCGACGGCGTCCGCGGGATCGCGATCCTGACGGTGTTTCTGTTCGACTGTCTCAAGGTGCCCGGCGGGGGACTGCTGAACCTCGTCCTCCGCAAAGCGAGCGTCGCGGGCTGGACCGGCGTGGACCTGTTCTTCGTCCTGTCCGGGTTCCTGATCACCGGCATCCTGATCGACTCGCGCGGCAAGCCCGGCTACCTCCGCAGCTTCTTCGCCCGGCGGTCACTGCGGATCTTTCCGCTGTACTTTCTGGCGCTGTGGTTCACGTTCATTGCGGTGCCGCAGTTGGCCGATTTCTGGAGTCCCGCCAGGCCAGTGGCTCTGAAGGTGAGTGAACTTTCGCGGGACCAGTTCTGGTTCTGGACCTACCTCCAGAACTGGCACTTCGCGTACGAGGGACACTGGCCTCATGAGAACTATCTGAATCACTTCTGGTCGCTGGCGGTCGAGGAGCAGTTCTATCTCGTCTGGCCGTTCGTGGTCGGATATGTGTCGACGCGTACGCTGTCGAAGGTCTGCTGGGCCTGCATCGGTCTGGCCCTGGCACTGCGGGTGGGCTTGTCGATCGGAGGGGCGCACACCATTGCTCTCTACGTTCCGACCGTGACCCGCATGGACAGCCTGTGCCTCGGCGCGGTGTTCGCGATGGGATTGCGGTCTCCGGTCTGGTATCCCCGACTCACCCGTTGGGCGTGGCCGGTGATGTCGCTGTTGGCGATCGCGATCGTCGGCGTCGATGCCGTTTGGCCGCTGCTCAAGACCGAACAGGTTGGCTCGCAGACGATCGGGCACACCCTCCTGGGTCTGATGTTCGGCTGCTTCGTGTTCTCCGCCGCGGCAGTGTCGCCGCAGCATTGGTTCGCGAAGGTACTCTCGCAGCGATGGCTGACGCTGCCGGGTCAGTTCAGCTACGCGATGTATGTGATCCACCGCCCGATCTACAAGCTGGTGCTGAAGCTCGATTGGTCGGTCGTGCCTCAGTCAGTGCAGCCGCTGGCGATCCTCGCGGCCACGTTACTGGCGACCCTGGCCGTCTCGGCACTTTCGTGGAAGTTCTTCGAGAAGCCGTTCCTGTCGCTGAAGGCGCTGTTCCCGAGACCGGGTGAGGCGACCGTGATTCGTCGCCGAGTCTCATCTCCGACCCAAACGACGGTTTGGCCGGGAGTGACAAC
>JAYTFV010000083.1:0-6104 GCA_043734065.1 Planctomycetota bacterium | reverse complement strand
GTGGCGATGAACCGCCGCCGCTGCGGCTGGAACGAAGCCACCCTGCTCGAAATCCTTACGGGGGCCAAGACTTAGTGACCGCTGGCCCTGGGGATGGACCCGTTCGATATTCCGAGGCGAGTGAAGCCACATAACGCCTACTTATAGATCACCACCAAAAACATCAACGCCTCCGACTTGCCCAGGTTGGCGATGCGATGCGAGACATCGGCTGGGTAACTGGCCGAGTCGCCGCGGCTCAGTTCCACGCGGTCAGCTGCGGAGTCGACGCTGACCTTGCCTTGCTGGACGGTGAGGAACTCGCGGGTGCCTGTGAAGTGCGGGGCGCTTTTGAGTTCGCCGCCAGGCTTGAGCGAGACCTCGTAGAACTCAACATCCTTCTCCAGCTTTAGCGGCGAGAGGGTGCGAATGCTGACGTGCTCATCCGAGCGATAGTGGTGGGCCGGGTCATCGAGGCGGATGACGTGGATCGCAGAGCTGCGCTGGGTGGCCTCGCCGACGAGTTCGCCGATCGTCAGGCTGAACGCTCCGGCGATGCGGATCGCCACGCCCAGCGTCGGGTTCGCCTGCCCGCGCTCGATCTGGCTGAGCATCGACCGGCTGACATCGCACAGCTGGGCGAGCTGTTCCAGCGACCAGCCGCGTTCGGTGCGGAGTTGTTTCAGCCGCTCGGGGAGCGTGCTGGGGGTTTCATCAGGTTTGTGGGGAGTGCGGGCCATTGTTCGAAATCGTGGACGAGATGTCTTGCATTGTGGAATCGCGTGTTCTAGTATACCGCCAGACACATCCGATAAACAGGATGTCGTTGTGGGACGGGTCCATTGGCCCGTCCGTCCAGTGATCCCCACTCAGACGGGCAAATGTACCCGTCCCACACCCCGAGAACCCCCACCCATGAAAGCCCTCGTCAAGAAGCACTCGCAGGTCGGTCTCTGGCTGGAGGACGTGCCGATGACAGAGGTCGGGCCGACCGATTGCCTGATCCAGGTCGACCGCACCGGCATCTGTGGGACCGATGTGCATATCTACAACTGGGACGCCTGGGCCCAGAAACCGATCCCGGTGCCGATGGTCGTGGGGCACGAGTTCGTGGGCGAGATCGTGCAGGTCGGGGCCCAGGTGAAAGACTTCTTCCCCGGCGAGGTCGTCAGCGGGGAGGGGCATGTCGTCTGCGGGCACTGCCGGAACTGCCTCGCGGGTCGGCGGCACTTGTGTGCGCACACGGTCGGCGTCGGCGTCAACCGGCAAGGGGCCTTTGCCGAGTATGTCTCGATCCCGCAGACCAACGTCTGGCACCACGACGCCGCGATCGACCGCGACATCGCCTCCATCTTCGACCCCTTCGGCAACGCCGTCCACACAGCTCTCTCGTTCGACATGCTCGGCGAAGATGTGCTGATTACGGGAGCCGGGCCGATCGGCTGCATGGCGACGGCGATCGCGCAGTACGCCGGGGCGCGGTATGTCGTGGTCACCGATGTGAACCCGTGGCGGCTGGAGCTCGCTCAGAAGATGGGGGCGGACCGCGTCGTCGATGTGCGGACCGAGAAGCTGAGTGATGTGCAGAAGGAACTCGGGATGAAGGAGGGGTTCGATGTCGGCCTGGAGATGAGCGGCAACCCGAGTGCCTTCCGCGACATGATCGCCAGCATGGCCCACGGCGGGAAGATCGCGATGCTTGGCATCCCTGAGAAAGAAATGTCGATCGACTGGAATCTCGTCGTGTTCAACATGCTGACGATCAAGGGCATCTACGGTCGGGAGATGTACGAGACGTGGTACAAGATGACCGTCATGCTGCAAGGCGGCCTCAAGATCGACCCCGTGATCACACACCGGTTCCACGCCCGCGAGTTCGAGAAGGGCTTCGCCGCCATGCGCTCCGGGCAGTCGGGGAAGGTGATTCTGGATTGGAAGGGGTTTTAGGCGGGAGCTGTCAGCATTCAGCGGTCAGCTGTCAGCCAGAGTTAAGGAGCCGGGGTGAGCCAGACGCAACTTTGAGTCACGCCTCCAGCGCAGGGCCTGCAAACTGGCGCGGCGAAGCCGTTTCGAGACAGCAACCGGTGGCGGGAACACCAGCGTGCCTCCACGGCCCACTGCCTCCGACGGTTACAAGCATTTTCGACCACCCACGTCAGTCGATTTCATCGAATGGCCAACCGATATCAGGAGCAATCTTTACGCTATCTACAGTGAACTCCGTAATCTGTCCGGTTGACTCTTCCATTACCTGCGAAGTTTCTACCGAGAATATTGCCTCGCCAAAGAACTCTGTTGTCCAAGGACGCTCCCTTGGATCGCAGTCATATATCTCATCGCACTCGATGGTGCCCGGTATCTTGAACGTAATCGAAAAGGCGACCTCTTCCTCATTCGTCCGGTACACCTCAGCCACTTCATACTCGTCAAATGATTCGTTGATGCCAAGCAGCCTTGGCACTTCGAACATCCTTCGAGAAAAATAACCAAGTTCCTCAAATCCCCAATGTCGTACATGGTCCTTCACTGCGGCGCTGATATCGTGAAATGCATCTGCAAAAAAGTCTTCGACATTAAATAGTACGAATGATTGTTCCTGAATTGCAGTTTGGAAATTGTCCAGTTTGCTCAACTTCGGCTTCACGTGGGTTTCGATGAAATTGTGTAGCCCATCGCAGATCTTGACGCTCGCGGTTGGAATATTCAGCTTGTCAAGATCATCTATCAGATCGGGGGCGAGGCCACCATGTGGGCCGAAGTCACTTGTGTTTCCCGTCACGAGGATAATCTCTTTGACTTCTTTCGCACTTGCAAGCTCAAGCACTGTTTCCCAAAGGATTGCGTCTCGTAGACCAATGCGACCGTTTGCGTCAAAAGGCTTTCTACGTTGAAGAGATCGTTGGACGATTCTGTCGATCTCAATCCCCTTGAATCCAGGGGTAAGGGCGCGAAGTTCCTTCAACCGAGCAAACAAGGCGTTTCTGAACTGGGCTGTCGCCTCTGCGATATCGAGATCGGGTGCAGTAAGTTCAACATTGGGGGCGACCTTCTTGAGCCTGCCTATCGCGCGACGAGTTTCGGATAAGCTGTCATTCAGTTTCGTAGGAAAATGGTTAATCGTCTCCGCGATAACGATTTCAGGAACAACAAGAGTCGCGATGTCTCGATTTAGGAGACTTTGAACGTAACTCCAGTCGGGACTCGTGAGGAGAGGATGTTGAAAGGTCTCAGTAGTGTCAATGACGATCAACACGATTGAATTGGTACTTGGCGCAGAGCAAGGGACGGACAGAAACCGCTTCTGCCGAATCCAGGCAGACTTTCTGTCTCACACCGGATTGCTCGTTTGGAGGCTTCTCCTGAAGAATCGAGTCAACTGATGTATGTGGTAGTCTCCAATTGTGGATGCCGGATGTCAACGTGGAATCGCCTGCGAACACCCGGCGGGGTGGCAGGGGAAGCTCGCGGCGAATGGCTCTGGCGGAGTTTTTCGTTGACAGATTGGCCTCCGGCGGAAACACTCGCATTCGGAATCATGCTCTGCCGAGGAGTCTGCGATGCGCTGGTGGGTTTGTGTCTGGGGGGTGTCTCTGGGAATCTGCGTCTCGCTGGCGAGTGCGGACGATTCACCACGCCGCCCGAATGTGTTGTTCATCGCCATCGATGACCAGAACGATTGGATCGGCTGTCTGGGGGGGCATCCGCTGGTGCAGACGCCGCACATGGATGCCCTTGCGGCGCGGGGGACGCTGTTTACGAATGCCCATTGCCAGGCTCCGCTGTGCAACCCGTCGCGGACCAGTTTGATGCTCAGCTTGCGGCCCTCGACGACGGGGATTCATGGGTTGGAGCCGTGGTTTCGAGAGGTGCCCGAGTTCCGCGATCGTGTCGCTCTACCGCAGTATTTCGCACAGCATGGGTATCGCACGCTGAGTACCGGGAAGCTGTATCACTCGGCCCGGAAAGACCCGCCGAACTCGAAGTTGCCGCCGGAGTTTCAGGTCTGGGGGCCAGCGGGTGGGTTCGGGACGAAGCCACCGCAGCGGCTGACACCGGATACGCCGGGGAAGCATCCGCTCGTCGACTGGGGCGTGTGGCCGCTCGATAATGATGACTCGGCCAAGGGGGACACGCTGATTACCGATTGGGCGTTGGAGCGGATCAGGGAACAGTCCGTTGGTGGGACGGACAAGATTGTCCATCCTACTGAGAAAGACCAGCCGTACTTCCTAGGCGTGGGGTACTTCCTGCCGCATGTGCCGTGCTATGCGACCCAGAAGTGGTTCGACCTCTACCCGGACGACGACAGCGTACTCCCGCTCATCCAGCCGAACGACCGGGCTGATACGCCGCGTTCGAGTTGGTACTTGCACTGGCAACTCCCGGAGGTCCGGCTCAAGTGGCTCCAACAGAACCACGAGTGGCGGAACCTCACGCGGTCGTACCTCGCCTGTACCAGCTTTGTCGACAGCCAGATCGGACGATTGCTGCAAGCTCTCGATGAAACCGGGCAGCGGGACAACACGATCATCGTGCTGTGGAGCGACCACGGCTGGCATCTCGGCGAGAAGGAGATCACCGGCAAGAACACGCTCTGGGATCGGTCGACCCGCGTGCCGCTGATCTTCGCCGGACCGGGAGTGACGGCGGAGCAGAAGTGCCCGCGACCGGCGGAACTGCTTGACATCTACCCCACGCTGGTCGACCTGTGCGGATTGCCGCCTCGCACCGATCTAGAGGGAGTTTCCCTGACCCCGCAACTGGAAGACGCGACCGCTCCGCGCGACCGCCCGGCGATCACCAGCCACAACCAGGGGAACTTCGGCATCCGCACCGAGCAGTGGCGGTACATCCGCTACGCCGACGGGGCGGAGGAACTGTACGACATGCAGAAAGACCCGCGCGAGTGGACGAACCTCGCCGCCCAGCGGCGGGGCGTATGTGCCGAACTGGCGAAGTCGATCCCGAAGCGCGACGCCGGTCCGGCCCCCGGCAGCGCTCAGCGAATTCTGACGAGCTACGACAACCAGCCGGTGTGGGAGGGAAAGCCGATCAAGCCGGAGGATGAGATCCCGGAGTGAGGGGGGAAAGGTTGATGGTTGATGGTTGATGGTTGATCGAAGGAGGGGTGTCCTCCGGTCGCAAGCGCCTGACTCAACTCGTGTTACAACTCGTCCGATTTCACATCCCCTCACGAATTGCAATTCCGCCTCGTCTCTGCCAAGATACCGGGCTTCCGCAATTCAGGTCGGCTGTCGCTCCTCCAAGGGGCTGCGCCCAGTGAGGACGAGTGCCATGGCACACAAGAAGGGACAGGGGTCGACCCGTAACGGTCGCGATTCAAATCCACAACGTCGCGGCGTCAAGAAGTACGGCGGCGAACTGGTCATCCCCGGCAACATCATCATCCGGCAGTGCGGCACCAAGTGGCGGCCCGGCAGGAATGTGGGCATGGGCAAGGACTACACGATCTTCTCGATGATCGAAGGGCATGTGTTCTTCGACCAGGAAGGCCGGCGCGTCAACGTCGTCGTTCCTGCGGCCGCTGAGGTCGCTGCAACGAATTAGTTCCGCCGACGCTCGAATCACGAACTCATCCAGGCAGCCGGGGGTAATCCCGGATGCCTGTTTTTTTGATTCGTATCGACACATCTCGTTAGCTGAGACTTCCAACGCCCCGAAGGGGCAGCCCCATGTCAGCCAAGGGCAGAGCGAAACAGCGTCAGCCGTGCAGCGCCGCCCTGGGTCAGCGGTCGCAACGGTGGTTGAAGCCCTGACAGGGCGACACAATCCCTCGCCAAGAAGTGACGCCCTTTCAGGGCTTTGGTTCACTTTTCCTCTTCTGTCCTGGGGCGGCGCTGCGCTGTGCCCCAGGCTGATATGGGGCTGCCCCTTTGGGGCGAAGCAGCGATGTGGACAGACCAATGGCAGTTTGTCCGTGGCGATGCCCGTCCGCGCGACGCGCATCCCCGATGGCCACTCGCTATTACTTCAAACTCGGGTCCAGGTCCGCATCGGCCTTTTTGTAGAGCTTCGTCGGGATCAGGTTCTGGGCGGGGACATCCTGGCCCTTGGAGTGGGCCATGATGGCGTGGACGACTTCGACGCCCATGCGATCGGGGAAC
>JAYTFV010000082.1:0-19543 GCA_043734065.1 Planctomycetota bacterium | reverse complement strand
CCAGACGCTGCTTTGAGCGTCTGGGTTGTGCAACAACAAGAGGCTACAGAGGACACGCTCACTCTTCAAGCCCTCCTGTTCCTTCGTCACCCAGACATCGCTTTGGATGTCTGGGTTGCAGAGCAACAAGAGGCATGAGATAGGTGGCGGTGGGTTGGAGTCAGTTGGTATAATTGTCGTCGCTCCGATCCAGTGGGTGGACTCATGCAATACAACTCGTTTGCACCTCCTGTTCCTGCGTCACCCAGACGCTCAAAGCAGCGTCTGGGCCACCCCGCCCGCATATCTGAAAATCTACGTCCCCGAATGATCGAAGTGATGAGTCATGATTGCTCCATTGCCTTTCGTTGAAGCTTCCGAACCTCGAGTCGTACGCTCCACTCATTGGGGGCGGTTCATCCCGTATTTCGTTTTGATCTCGGTGTTCGCGATGGTTTTCGCATTCTCTAATCCCACACCGGAGCCCGTCGTGGAGAATCCCATACCCCATGCACCCGCCCTCGATGAGAGCGAAGGCCAGAAATTGCGGGGAGGATTCTGGATCGTCGAAGAGATGTGGCTCGGATCCAAATTGGAGTTTTCCGCACAAGCGGAGTGGGGGCGATTGAGTACTGAGGCAGATCGGTTAGATCGAGGAGAGACACCCAGAATTGTCCTGTTTTCCAATCGCTTAGCACGAATCTCATCGAGTCATACACTTGAGGTCGCGAGTCGATTAGTGCATGTCACTAATATGATGACTGACGGGCCTTGGTTGACTGACATGGTCTTCATTACGCGGTTTGATCCGGAGGGGATGGGAACCGTGAATGCCTTGCCGATTGCCTGGAATGAAGAGAAAGAGGATGTCCTGAAGAAACTCGATGCTGGCGAGTCCCTCAAGGGGCTGTATTCCTTCAATGGAGGTACAATGCAAGTGTATTTGCCGGGTGACACCAGTATGCCGCGTCCGACATCAATTCCGAAGGCGTTGAATCCTGCGGACCGGCTGTTCACTCTCAATCGATACGAAGAACGAGATGAACGCAGCCTCAGTTTTTCCTATCCACCGAACTGGGACGATTCGTATTATGGGAAGACTGAAAAACTTAACAGCGACGGCACGCTCGCTTATCATATTATCGACGGGAATCCACGTGAGGGGCAAGTCGAAATGATCCCGGTGCCGCTCACGACTCCCATCGAACAGGCTGTCGATCCGCCACGCACGAAGCGGACCTTTACGTTCTGTCATACGAATGGATGGATCGTGCAAACGGAGCCCCCACCGGACCCAGAGCCAGAGCCTCTTCCCAATAACGCTCCCCACCCGGCACTCCAGTGGATTCGCGACCAGGCGAAAAAGTTGAAATAACTCATGGAGGGTTTAAGGTTGACGTGGTGGCGGGGTGGCCCAGACATCGCTTTGGATGTCTGGGTTGCAGAGCAACAAGAGGATATGCAGCACCAACTCACTCTGACAATCCCTCTTGTTCCTTCGTCACCCAGACGCTCAAAGCAGCGTCTGGGCCACCCCGCGTCTGGGCCACCCTGCCGTCCACCCAGTCGGGGGGATCAACGCCCGCCCAGATCGAAACCACCCCGACCACTTGCTCGGCCGAACTGTGCGCCGTCGACTCAATCCAATCGGCGACCGCCCCCGCGCCCTCCAGTGTGGAGACGAAGGCTTCCCAGCTACCCTGGCCGATGTCCTGGAACGTGCCGTCCCACTGGATCACCTTGAAATTGAGGTAATCGCGGTAGTACTGGCCGTAGTCGAACGTCAGCGCCGTCGACCAGTATTGCAGGCCGACGCTGTGGGTCGAGGTTATCACGCTCTCAGAGTCGAGCGAGGTGATGACGGGGTGGCCCGGACATCGCTTGGGATGCCTGGGTGACGCAGGAACAAGAGGGATTGAAGGGCGAGCGTGTCCTCCGCAACCTCTTGTTGTTCCACAACCCAGACGCTCAAAGCAGCGTCTGGGCCACCCCGCCACCCAGACGCTCAAAGCAGTGTCTGGGCCACCCCGCCACCCCGCCACCACGCCTCTGCCGCATTACACCGCCTGCGTCTCTTCGCGATCCCCGCGGAAATTCGACTTCTGCTCCAGGATCGAGCCCGCGTCGAACCGGGTTCCGAAGTACAGCTCCTTGGCCCGGGGATGGTTCAGGACCGTTTCCGCGTCCCCCTCCACGACCACTTCGCCTTCGCAGATGACATAGGTCCGGTCGACGATCGCCAGCGTGTCGCGCTCGCGGTGGTCGGTCAACAGGATCGAAATCCCGCTGTCTTTGAGATGGATGATGATGTCTTGGATGTCGTTGATCGTCTTGGGATCGATGCCAGTGAACGGTTCGTCGAGCAGCACAATCGCCGGATTCGTGGCCAGGCAACGGGCAATCTCCAGCCGACGTTTCTGCCCTCCCGACATCGTCGAGGAGATCTGGTGCCGCTGCTCTTCCAGACCGAACTGGTCGATCAGCTTGTTGATCCGCTGGACCCGCTCCTGATAGCTGAGGGGTAGGAACTCCAGAATCGCCTGCAGGTTCTCCTCGACGGTGAGCTTGATGAAGATGCTGTGGTACTGCGGCAGATAGCCCATCCCAGCCCGTGCCCGGCGGTACATGGCCCAGTGCGTCACATCCTGGCCTTCGAGGATCACGTGGCCTTCGGTCGGAGAGATCAGCCCCACCGACATGCTGAAGGTCGTCGACTTCCCGGCTCCATTCGGCCCGAGCAGGGCGACGATCTCCCCCTTCTCGACATGAAAGGAGACATCCTTGACCGCCCGCTTGCCGCCAGGATAGACCTTGACGAGATGCTTGCATTCCAACAGTGCCATCCGTGGACTCTCCAGTCGTGTGAGTGCCGCTTGTGACAGGGTGACACGAGCGCGGGCGGGATCATGCCACTCCGGGGGGAAACGGGCAAGAGGAGTCGGGGGTCGGGAGTAGGGAACCAGAGGGGAGAGACGAGAGGGGAGAGTCTCGACCTGTATGCCCGACTCCCGACAAGCCTTGACGCCTGTCCTGGGATGTTCCACGATGACCTTCAGTGGAGTCAATCACTCACGGGGGAACGCGGGCATGGCGATTCGGGCGAGGTGTTCGGCCTGTGGGGCGAAACTGAAGGCGGACGACCGCCATGCCGGGCGGACCGTGCCGTGCCCGGGCTGCCAGCAGCCGCTCACGCTGCCCAGCGGCGCGCCGTCGGAGGAGTTTGTCGACCCGTTCGCGGCGGAGGCGGAGGCTCTCGCCGCACCGCCGAAGCCCGCCGCGATCGCCCCGCCAGAGGTCGTGAAGCGTCCCCCGCCGCTGCGTCCATTGACCCCCTCTGCGGCGAAACCGCCTGCGCCTGCCACGGGCAAAACGGTCACCTCCCGAAAGCCCGCAGGCCAGCCGCCGACCCCGCCCGCCCCGCCTCCTGTCGCAGAACCCGACTTCAAAGAGGAGGTCGAGGCCAGCGAAGTCGCTCCCGAAGTCGACGACTCGTCCTTCCCCGATCTGTCCGATGAAGACCTTGCAGGGGAGGTTCTCCATCCCCAAAAGAAGAAGAAACAACTGTCACGGGTCGATGACGATGAGGAACCGGCCGCGACGAGAAAGTCCAAGTCACGACCCCGCCGAGCGCTGGTTGATCTCCCCACCGCGGGGTTCGAGTGGCGACAACACCTGCATTGGGTGTTGATCCTGGGCCTCATGCCGCTCGTGCTATCGACCGTATTCGGAGACAGCGGCAGCGTTCTCGAACAAATCGAACAGTCGCTGGAGAACCACCCCGAGGTGAACGCCGAAGCGGTGGACTCGGCGGACTCGGTCCATGACCTCGCCCTGCTATTCCCGGAACACCGGATTGACGGGGCGCTGCTGTCCGCGGACACGTATTGGCATTGGGGCTTCGCACTCGCCAGTAGCTTGGCGTTTCTAGGACTGTTCTTATTCATGTGGCCGGGAAAGGAGTCGCGTGCCCCGACACTCCTCATCACCGGGATCGCCACCGGCACCGTGGGCATCATGCTGCTGCTGGGGTTTCAGTGGGTGGCGTTCTCGACGGGGGGAGTCGTGCTGCGGGGCCGGGGGATCGTGGTCCTGCTGTTCTACCTCGTGCAGTTCATCGGGTTCTCGTACCGCTGTGCCCTGGATGGGGAGAGCGGCTTTCTGTCGAGCTTCTTCGGGTTCACGTTCG
Organism: Planctomycetota bacterium; assembly: GCA_043734065.1. Taxonomy (GTDB): domain Bacteria; phylum Planctomycetota; class Planctomycetia; order Planctomycetales; family Planctomycetaceae; genus TH-plancto1. Next base: position 15,378 of record JAYTFV010000082.1, on the reverse strand, counting down.
GAGTCGGGCTGTGCGAGGAGCTGTGCAAGGCCCTGCCGGTGGCGTTCTACCTGAGCGGGTCAGAGAAGCGGTCGCTGCGTGAGGTTTGCCTGATCGGCCTGGCCAGCGGCGTCGGATTCGGCGTCTCCGAGGGGATCACCTACTCCGCCGAATACTACAACGGCATCCACGACATCTGGATCTACGTCATCCGGTTCCTGTCCTGCGTCAGCCTGCACTCGATCTGGGCGGGCAGCGTGGCGCTGCTGATGTACCGGAACCAGGACTACCTCGAATGGTCCTGGGAAGCCGCCTTCGGGTTCGTCGTGTATTATCTATTGGTGGCGATGGTCCTGCACGGGGTGTACGACACCCTGCTGAAGCAAGACCATGAACTACTGGCCGTGCTGTCCGCCCTCGTCAGCTTCGGCTGGTTCCAGTGGACGTTGTCGCGGGCCTCCGCCGAGGCCGGGGAGTTCTGACTGGTCGGACAAGCGATTTGGGCGGGCATCCAACCCCAACGGGGTTCCGTCGCGTAGCCCAGGGTTGTCTGCGTAGCAGGCTACCCTGGGTAGCGACTCGCCGATGAATCAACCCCAAGGGGGTTGCGACTTCTCACAAGCCCAAACCGTTGGCTCCAGCCGTAACGGGAGACGCAACCCCGTTGGGGTTGAAACGGCCAAACATTAACGTGACCCAGGGTAGCTCGCTTTGCGATCAACCCTGGGCTACGTGACTGAACCCCGTTGGGGTTGATTGCTGACATCCCACATCTCTGTTCCTCACAGATTCTCTTCATCAGTCAACAACGATTTCTCCCATGCTCCTCCCCCACACCGACATCGCCGCCCGCCTCGACTTCGTCCTCGGGCTCTACCCCGCTGCGGCGAAGTTCGTGCTGGGGTATTACGAAACGGGGTCGCTAGCCGTCGAATGGAAGGCCGACCAGACGCCGGTCACGCTGGCAGATCGGGGGGCGGAGGAGTTGCTGCGGAAGCACTTGGCGGCGAGGTTCCCGCAGGATGCCATCCTCGGCGAGGAGTCCGGCGAGACTCCCGGCACTTCGGGGTTCCGCTGGGTGCTCGATCCGGTCGATGGCACCAAGTCGTTCGTCTCTGGGGTGCCTCTGTTCGGGATGCTGATCGGGTTGCAGTTCCACGGCGAGTGCGTCGCCGGGGTCTGCGGATTCCCGGCCTTGAACGAGGTCGTCTATGCCCGCCAAGGGCAGGGCACCTGGCGGAAGTGCGGCGATGCAGCCCCCGTGCGCTGCCATGTCCGCCAGACCCGCGAGTTGTCGCAGGCGGTGTTCTGCTTCACGTCGTCGGGCGGCTGGGACAGCGCGGGCCACTGGGAGACGTTCGCCCGCCTGACCCGGGCGACGCGGTTGTCGCGCGGCTGGGGCGACTGCTACGGGCATGTCCTCGTGGCGACCGGAAGGGCCGATGTGATGGTCGACCCCGCTCTCGCCGTGTGGGACGCAGCCGCTCTGATCCCCATCGTGACCGAAGCGGGAGGCCACTTCGTCGATTGGACCGGCCACCAGACCGTCGACGGCGGGAACGGGATTTCGGTCATCCCCGAACTCAAATCCGAGGTCTTGCGTATCATTCAGGATCCCACCGCACGATTCGAATCCAAGCGCGGGCTGGATTGACCGTCAGCTATTCGCCACTCCGGAGCCTCTCATGTCCAAAGGCCGCCCCATGGTCCGTCAACCGGCATTCAAGCTGCCGAACATGCAAAAGAAGCACCTTAAGCAATTGGTCCAGAAGTCTCAGCTGCAACAGAGACAGCTCCTGGGGAAATAGCTCTCGAGAAGCGATCGCTTGCATCACCGGTCGCAAGACGTTGACCCTCTGGCGGGTGACTCCTATACTCGGCCCCTTGTGGATCGTCTGAGCCCTTGCTGACATCGGCACTTGTGTCGGCCAGAGGGCGATGGATCGCGGCACTGACTGAACCCGGAGAGATTCTGTTCCGACCATGAGCACTCAAATCCCGCACCATGCGGACCCACAACAGAACGAACTCGCCCAATGGTACTTCAACTTCCAAAGGAAGATTGAGCCGCACACCAACAAGATCATCCTGGCGATCATTATCGGCACCATCGCCCTCGTCGCGTATGTGGTGTTCTCCCGGTCCGCTGCGGCCAAGACTTCGGAGGCTTGGAGCAAGTACGCCGCCTGTACCTCTGCCGATGACTTCAAGGAAGTCGCCGACGATCACCCGGGGAGTCCGGTCGAGGCCTGGTCCCGCCTGGAAGCGGCCCGGAACTACATTCAAAAGGGCGTATTGCTCTCAATGACCAATCGCAAAGCCAGCGATGAGAGCCTGGAAAACGGCAAGGCTCAGCTGGAGAAGGTGCTGAACTCCAAGGCCACGACCGCAGAAGTCCGCGAGCAGGCTCTGACGCAGATGGCGGTCTGTCTGGAGGCTCTGTGTGATGGCGATGTGAAGCCGGTAACCGAAGCGTATGAGCGATTGCTGAAGGAGTTTCCGGAAGACCCCACGGGCAAGCATGGGTTCTACGCGGCCTGGGCCAAGCACCGTCTGGAGGAACTCAAGAAGCCCGAAACTGGCGAGTTCTACACCTGGTTCCGCAAGGCCAAGCCCGCTCCGCCCGCACCGCCGAAACCTCGCGACGTGAAGCCGGGTGAGGAGCCGAACATTCGGCTGGATGGGGAGTCCGATCCGTTGATGCCAGGGACTGGGACGATGATCCCCCCTCTGACCGTCCCGGCCTCGAAGCCCGCGGCAGGATCGACCCCGGTCAAGACGGATACCCCCGCCGCGGAAACCAAGCCGGTGGATGAGAAGCCCGCAGAAACCAAACCAGCGAGCGAGAAGCCGGCCGCTGCCCCGACTGATAAGCCGGTCGAGCCCGCTGTGAAAGCCCCGACGGATAAGCCCGCGGAGCCGGCCGCCGAGAAGCCTTAGTGCCTTGTCAATGCGAAGACCTGGGGTGGAGGGATGCGCTCTGGGTGGGCGAAGCTCCTGCTGAGCCGCGAGCCAGGGGACACGTCGACGCGAGCGAGCGGCTCGGCAGGAGCCTCGCCCCAGTGCTGTGAACATGATTGCCGTGACTGAGCCCGCTGATTGTCGGCGATTTCTCCGAAATCGCTGGTGCGACGGGGCAGGCAGATGCAGATTGAGAAGTGCGGAGCGGAACCAGCGATTTCGGAGAAATCGCCGACATTCGGGCCGCCCCTGCGCCTCAATCATGTTCACAGCACTGGCCTCGCCCTCCCGAGGAACGCCAACCCAAATCTAGCCACCGATCTACTGCTGCGTCAGAGGCGTGGTCAATAGCGTCTCCAACGGATCGGTCCCGGTGGCAGCTTCCGTGAGTGGCGGCGGTGCGGACTCCAGCTCTTTCATGAACCGCAGATACTGCGTTTCCAGATGTGGAATGTCCTTCCCGAAGATCGCTTTGAAATCATTCAGGCGTTTCATCGGCGAGTATTCGCCGAGTTCGGTCCGATTGGCCAGCTTCTTGAGGTATGCCGACAGATTCGACGACCGCGTCTCGGCCAGAAAGAACGTCAAGGCCCACGACTCGCTGTAGGCATCCAGGGTATTGGTCTTAAACAGGGCGTTCGTGGTCAGAAATTCCTCCAGCGATTTCGGCTTGCGGCGAGCTTGACAGTATTGCTGAAACCAGACGAAGCGTTCGCGGTTCAGACGCTGAAAGACCGTGGTTTGCTGGCGGGTGTCGTCCCGGTTGGCGTCCCCTTCGAACAGCATCGCGATCCCCTCGACGATCCAGGTCGGGTCGTCCCCCAACCGCGAATGCAGCCCGCTGTTGAATCCCATTTGATGCGTGGTCTCGTGGGTCAATGTATCTCGGAAACCGGTGCCGACGGGAGGTGCCCCGAAGTGCATCAAACGCGCGAGGGCATCCGGAGGAGAGCCCGTCATCGGCAACCCCACATCCCCGCTGACGGACCGTGCCACGGAGTCCGGTTGCTCCAGATAGAGCGCCACGCGATTCGACATCGGGCTGTAGTACCCGCGCAGGCCCTGCGTGTTTTTCACATGGTCGTTGCCGCAGTAATCGAGAAACGCCTTCTGCGTTGGAAAAACGATTGTCACGAGGGGCGTCTCGAACTTGTCGAGCTTGAAGTTCCGGCGGTTGAAATAGCCGGTAAACGACTTGGCCGTGGCTTCGACGATATCGGCACAGGCTTTCGCTTTGCCCGTCGGAGCGATGATCACCTGACTGCCGCGTGTGTCGACCTCAAAGGTCTTCCCAAACTCAGCGAACAACTGGCTCCGCATCTCGTTCGCCGAAAAGGGCCGAAACACGTTGCCGAGTTGCTTGAACTCCTTGACCTCGCTGAGATCGATGCTTCGTAACCGACCATCCCGTTCGAGCAGCCAGCAGACTTCGGAATCACTGACCAGTTGTCGGCCCTGATGCTTCGTGCCGTGGACATTGAGCTCGATGAAGCGGCGGTCGACTTTGTCTTCCGCGCTGACCTGGGGGAGGATCAGCAGGAAGCCTAGAGCAGTCAGAGCAGTCAGTCGCATGGCGGAAGCCTGTCAGGGAGGTGGCCCTGCTCGATGACTGAGGGGCCATCGCAACCCTAGCTCAGGCTCTGAAAGAGAACGGGGACTTCCACGGAGAATCACAGGTTTCGTTGTGCGGGTGGCAACGATTTTTCCGGCGGTGGGGGCGGAAACTCGGCTGGGTGGATTCGCTCCCGCCCCAGCGCAGCTTCAGACCCTGGCCTCGAACCGATGGCGGATGGCCAAAGGCTTCTGGCTCTAGGCCCTAGGCCTCCCGACTGCCTCCCACTCACCCCGGCTTCTTCTGGAAGTACCACCACTCCGCCAGCAAAACGAACAAGGCCATCGCTGCCATCGACGACCAGATCGGCTTGTCCTGGTCCAGCTTAGTCTCGGTCGCGGACACGCTGGCTTCTTTGGTGACGAACTTCTCGACGCCCAGCAGCGACGACTCGGTGGGGTTGAGGAGACTGACGCCCAGTTCCCGAACCAGCTTTCCACCGCTGCGGACCTCATACGGCCCCACGACTCGCGCGGAAACGCCGGTCACCCAGCCATCGGCATCGGACCGGACGGTGAAGTGTTCTCCCCTCGGATTCGTGATGAGGTACTCCGCATCCCGCGACAGCTTCACCGGTGCCAACATCCCCGTCGAAGCGGCCTTTACATCCGCCAGCTCCGCCTGTCGCATCGCGATATTGACAAGGTTCGTCGTCAGGATCGGGAACGCCAGCCGGTACGGCAGCGTCGTCCGGTCCAGCTTGAACATCCAGTGCAGGAACAGTCGCGGACCGACTCGACGCTCCAGGATCAGCGGACCCTTCGCCCCGTGGCACAGCGTCTCGAATCCCATCTCTTCCAGCGTCGAGTCGGTGACGCCCTTCGCCAGTGTCGGTTCGTCGGCCATCAACACCTCGCGCAGTTGGACGTGCTGCATCAGCGGGGCATTTCTCTTCCAATCGATGACCGTGACGTTGCCTTCGCCGATCGTCAGCTTGCCTTCAAGCTCCTTCGGGATCAGTCCCACGGTGAGGTACGTCGTCGACTCGCGGGCCAGGTCTGCGAGGCTGTCGCTGATGACGAGGTCATACGTCGCCAGTTCCGAGGTCTTCCCGTCGGGAGGATCGAGCTTGATCCCCGGCAGCCCCTTGAGGGCATGCCGGAACGCAGAAAGTGTCTCGGGGCAGAAGACCTGCAAGTCGCGACCGACGGGCAGTTCGATCCAGGCGGTGTTGTCGATGGCGAGCGCGTCAAAGTCCGACGGTGTCAGTTCGGCCTTGAGTTGGAGTTCCGTGTCCGATTCGAGCGTAAACACGAGCCGCTGGGACTCACCGGGGTTGAGGACCACGCGCTCGTCGCCCACGATGACGGGCTTGCCGTCCTTCATCTTCAAGAGCCGCAACTGGCCGTTGCCAGCGGCCTCGGGGCTGGCCTCGACGCGGACGAAGACCTCCCACGCATCGGACCCCGAACGGGTGGCGTTCAGCGAGGTGATGCCGATGTTGCCGCCGCTCGACTTGACGCGGAAGTAGTCGACCTTGAACGGGAGTTCGAAGTCGACGATCGCCTGCTGCTCGCCCGTGACCGGATTGGGCCGCGTCGGGACGTTGCCATCCGAGTACAGGCGAATGCTCGGAATCTCGACCAGCTTGGACTGCCCGCGTGCCAGCGCGAGGGCGTCCTCCAACCGCGAGGGCACGTCGCTGACCTCGATCTGGTCGAGGGCCTGTTTCAACTCGGTCTTGTTGTTGGTGAGTTGGGTCAGCCGCTGGGCGGTGTTGTGGACCTCAATCAGCATCAGCCGCTGATCGGGCAGCATGTTGTCGATGATCGGGCGTATCTGATCCTTGGCCAGTTCCAGCCGAGTCTTCTTCGTCTTCGCATCGATCGCTCCCATGCTGGCCGAACAGTCGATCAAGATCGGCAGGTTCTTCGACAACGTATCCCGCCCACGAATAAACGGCTGGGCGGCGGCGAGAGCGAGCAGCGTCAGCAGCAGCAGTTGCAACCAGAGCAGCAGGTTGCGTTTGAACCTCTGGAACGGGGCATTGACCCGCTGATCGGCGATGACCTGTTGCCACAGCAGCAGCGACGGGATCTCCTGCCGCGAGCGTTTGAGCTTGAGGAAATACATGATGACCACCGGGATCAACAACAGCATCAGTAACGCATTCAGCGGCGCTGTGAATCCGGGCAGCCAGTTCATGAAATCGCCTTCGGGGTTCGGAGCGAGTGGGTGTCGAAGAGTGTACCGCGGGCCGGGAAGGGGCGGAACGGATGGCCTGCGTCTGCCAGAAACTGTTACGTGGTCTGGAGGGTGATCGTTGGTGAATTCATGAAACAGAACCGGATAGCGATGGGGCAGAGTGTTCCAGGCCACACCGAGAAGTTCATCGAGTTGAAACGAGAGACTGAGATTGAGTATCCCCGAAACTGACCGCTACAATACGGAGCATGAATTCTCCTTCACCCTCAGCGACACCGCCCACTCATCCGCCCAAGGTGTACCGTGCGATGAAGCGGGATCCGATGGACAACATGCCCGTCGTGGGGTCGACGAGTTCCTCCGAGTTGGGAGTTCGTTCAGGAATTGACATCACTGTGGATGCGACGGGGAACGTGGTTCTCGACGAAAGCGGAATGTCTGTCGCGCCAAGCTGGCGTGATCTCGACTTCACGCGGATTCCCAGGCGGCTCCGACACATTGAGGAGAAGGCGACGGGAGCCAACAGCATGGCCTGTTATGCGATGGGCGTTGGGCCATTCCAGAATGGCGTCATCGCCAGCGGGTTGGAGTTGATTCCCGATCCGGGGCCAGCGCCCATCACCCACGGCGTTGTCGCTCCGGTTCAGGCAGTACCGTTTTCGCAGTACCAGACAGACTTGGAGAACACTCGCGCCGCATGGCAGATTGACGAGAGTTGACCATGATTGCACTTCCATCGTTCGGCAGTTCGAGCTTCAAGTTGATGGCAAGGGGACTCGTTGAGCTTCACCGTCTGATCAAAGAGGGGAGGGACGACTCACCGGAGGGGGAGTCGGTCCGCGACGCTCTGGATACACCGTTGCATGCTCTGAATCGGACGGAGAAGGAACGAGCGGAGTGGCTGACCGTAGACCTATACTCCGTCAGCGAGCCACCTGCGGCGAGTACCCTCAAGGAGATGACTCCCCAAGCCCAGCAGCAACTGATCGAGGCGTACGAGGCACAACAGAACCAAGAGTGGGATCGTGCCCTGGAGCTACTTCGTCGCTGGCAAGAGTACATCTCTCCCGCGTTACTGAGTTACATGCGAGGGCTCATCTGGGGTGATGCCGGATATCCGGAGGTCGCTGCGATGTTTTACGGACATGCGACGGAGCTCGACCCGACAAACGCAAACTGCAAAGCGATCTACATGCACGCGTTGGAAGAATCCAACCCGCACGCCGCCATAAAGTACGCTCGGGAAGTACTGGCTGACCATGAGACACAAGCACCCGTGGTCGTCACCCGTGCAGCAGACATCCTATTCAATGAATCCAGAACTGCGTCGAAGGCCGAATCCGCTCAACTTTACCGAGTTCTCATCCCAATCCTTGAGAGGAACTTGAAGAAGATTGAGATCGATGCAGAGACTGCGAGCCGTGCGTCGTCGTATGCGATGACGGCCGGACTGCTAGGCGTCTGTCAGGAGTTTTTAGGGAACGCGGGAGCCGCCGTGAATTACTACACTCATGGTCTGCGAGAAAGTCCGAACAATGATGGTCTTCTTGTCGCTCGAGGGATTCTCCAATACGGACGTAGTCCGCTCGCTATCACTGACTTTGAGCAAGCTGAGAGACTCGGCTCAACTCTCGTGTGGCCTTATCTGTTTCTCGCTCACCACTGCCTCATCACCAATCAATTTGAGCAATGCCGCGTCATGTGTGAGCGGGGGCTGAGGCAGACTGGTTCTAATTCTGCCAAGAGCCAACTTGAAGAGTGGCGAGCGATCTCTCAGGCCGCACTCGGTTTCCCGCCGGATGCCGTCCGGACCGCATTTGAGGCGGCGGTGCGATGGGACTCCTCGAACGAGAGCGCCGTCCGAAATCGAGAGGTGTACGAGGCGTCCCTCCGCACACCACACTCGCGACCGAATTCCACGTGGGAGAAAAAGTCAGAAGCCGCCATCCGGCAGTTCGGCATTGTGGAACGCCGATACCAATCGCGCGATCCTGTCATTGCGGGCTAGGTCGGGTCGTTCCCCGCACACCAGCGAACCATCGGGACTTCTCGCGTGCCACTCCCCCACTCCTCTCCTCCCCACAGGCCCCCCACCCTTGTCTGAACCCAAACGCGATCAACTCAAGGTCCGCTCCCAACGAGCTTTTCTGGTCTCCGTCCTCGACTCGCGCGATCAGCGGGGCAAGGAGCGCGCCCTTGACGAGATGAAGGGATTGCTGAAAACCGCTGGGGCTGCGGTCGTTGGCGAGATGGTTCAGCTACGCGACCACCCCGACCCGGCCACTTACCTGGGGAGTGGCAAGGTCGCGGAACTGAAGCAGGCGATCATCGATACCGATGCCAATCTGATCGTCTTCGATAACCACCTCTCCCCGTCACAGGGACAGGCGGTCGAAGAGGAGACCGGGACGCAGGTCGTCGACCGCAGCGAGGTGATCCTCGACATCTTCGCCACGCATGCCCGCACCTTTGAGGCCAAGCTGCAAGTCGAGTTGGCCCAACTGCTGTACATGAAGCCGCGACTGACCCGCATGTGGACCCACCTCGAACGCATCGAGGGGGGGATCGGCAGCGGCAAGGGGCCGGGTGAAAAGCAGTTGGAAACCGACCGGCGGTTGATCGACACGCGGATTTCGGACCTCAAGCGTAAGCTGAGCGATGTGGAGAAGCGCCGCGAGCGCGAGGTCGCCGGACGGAAGGATGTCCTGACGATTTCGCTGGTGGGGTACACGAACGCGGGCAAGAGTACGCTGATGCGGGCTCTCACCGGGGCCGATGTTTACGTGGCCGACAAGCTGTTTGCGACGCTCGATACGCGGACACGGAAGTGGGGTCTGCCGCATTTTGGGGAGGTGCTGCTGAGCGATACGGTCGGGTTCATTCGGGACTTGCCGCACCATCTGGTGGCGTCATTCCGCTCCACACTGGAAGAGGCCCGGCATGCCGACCTGCTGCTGCACGTCGTCGATGCCAGCCACCCCGAGGCCCAGCGGCAGTTGACCACGGTGATCGAAGTTCTCGGCGAGATCGGCGTCGACTGCGAAAGCCCGCTGCTGGTGCTCAACAAGATCGATGCGATCGAAGACCCATCGCTGCTCGACGTATTACTCGCCCGCTACCCGAATGCGATCGCGGTGAGTGCCATCGAGCGCACGGGGTTCGATACGCTCGCGCGGGCCATCGCCGAACGACTCGCGGGCGGGCATGACGAGTTCGACATCGACTCGCACCCCGGCAACGGGAAGCTGCTGATGTTCCTCAAGGACCGGGCCGAGATACTCACCGAGGAATACACTGACGAGCGCCACCGCATCCGCATCCGCGTGCCTCGGCGGTTCAAGTGGCTGCTGGAGAAGATCGACGGGATCACGGTCACCCCCGCTCCTCAGTAACCCGAAGCGTCAGCGAGGGCCGAGCGCAGCGAGGTGCCGACCAAGCAGCATCAAGGCCCAGCCCACATCGTTGGCCGTGGACTCTTGCGGGGACCGAACTCTCGCAGAGCATGACAGAGCGTCCGCCCTCGCCATCGCATCGGGTGGCTGGCACTACTCACCGGCCAGCCTGGAAATTCATCATCGCCAGGTACAGGAATATCCCCCCATTTCGGGTCTGACCATTTGTCAAGAAATAAAAGGCGACCATACCGGCCAACGCGATACTGATACTCCGTGCGATGTTCTCCCCTCGAAACGGACTCATCGACTGGCACACGCTGCGGCACACCTGCCCCCCATCCAGCGGCAGCACCGGCAGCAGATTCACCAGCCCCCACCACAGGTTGATATACACCCACCAATGAATCCCAGAAGCGATGAGTTCCGTCGCATTCGGGTCCAGCTTCAGCATCGAGAACCGCAGGATCGGCATCGCGAAGACAAATTCCATTAGCCCCCACAGAATAAACCCAGCCCCTGGCCCTGCCAGCGCAATCAAAATGTCCTTCCCCGGAGTGTGGGAGCGTCCTGGACGATACGTCGCCACACCGCCCATCACATACAACGCCGTTTCGACGTTGTGACACCCCATCCACCTCGCCACCAGGGCATGCCCCATCTCATGCACCAGAATCGACACAAAACAGACCAGTACCCACATCAATAAAAACGGCGGCCCATGCTGCATGGCCCCCCAGCCCAGAATCACCGACCCCAGCCAGAACATCGGCGTCACCCGCACTGGAATCCCGAACAGGGAAAATCGCAGATCGAACTCGGTGGGCTGGACATGGCCTAGCATGCGGGATCCTGGCGCGGGCGATTCGGGGGCTGGGAGTATAGGCCCCCCGGATCGGTATACGCCATCGGTCGCGGATGCGTGGACGGGAACGTGTGTGGCACGACGCTCCGCGTCGTGACTCACGACGCGGAGCGTCGTGCCACAATTCAGCTACTCGCGCGGAATCCGGTTCGGTTCCGTGCGGGGGATCACTCGGAACTTGGAGTACAGAAAACCCTCCTGGCAGCCGGCACAGACTACTTCCACCCCAAAACGCTCCGCTTGCAGGCGGATCGCTTCACGCAGGCGGGTCACGCCGCACGCGGCGGCGACGGCGACGGGACTTCCGCAATGCGGACAGAAAATATGAGCAGCAACCAATGGACAACTCCGAGTTCTCAATCAGGTCCAGGGAATCTGGGCGTCCTCCGCGAGGGCCCGCGGTGACATCAGCTCGGCATTAGACCGTCCCCACTGACAGCTTCTTGTCACATCAATCGCCGAGTACGGGACAATTGCTCAAACTTGTGTGATTGGCCTCTGAGGGGCGGGAGGGTATCCTTCGCAACTTGCGGCTCCGCACTCTACGATGAGGCGGTTCGTGGTCCCAGGGAGGGAATGTCATGGCGCGTGAACCTGTCTTTCAATCGGATGTTGCAGCAGAGACTCCGCCGTCGGTGCTGCCGCACGTGACCGATTTCAACGTCGAAGACGATGCGTTCGACGAACAGTTGAGGCCGCAGCGTCTGGATCAGGTGATCGGCCAGAAGAAGGTCGTGAACCTGATCCGGATAATGCTCGATGCCTGCAAGAAGCGCGGCGGCACGCTGGGGCATTTGTTACTCGATGGCCCTCCGGGAATCGGCAAGACCACGCTCGCGACCGTGATCCCCAAGGAACTCGGCGTCGAGTTGCAGATCGCCGCCGGGCCCGCCATCACCGCGCCGAAGGACTTGCTACCGTATCTGACCAATGCGTCGCATGGGTCGGTGCTGTTCATTGACGAGATTCACCGTCTGCCGCCTGCTGTCGAAGAGTTCCTGTATCCGGCGATGGAGGACTTCCGCGTCGACATCGCGCTGGGCGACGGCCTCAACGCGCGCACGATCAACATGCAGCTCAAGCCGTTCACCGTGATCGGAGCGACCACTCGCTCCGGGATGCTGACCGCTCCGCTGCGCGATCGGTTCCCGTATCGCGAGCATCTCGACTTCTATGAGACGGACGACCTCACCGAGATCGTGAGGCGCAACGCGAAGAAACTCCGCACCTCGATCAGCGTCGAAGCCGCCCTCGAAATCGCCCGTCGCAGCCAGGGCACCCCGCGCAAGGCGAACAACCTCCTGATGCGAACCCGCGACTTCGCCACGCTGCAAGACCCCAAGGGCGAGATCACCGACGCCATCGCCAAAGAGGCGTTGCACATGCTGGAGATCGACCAGCTCGGCCTGGAGAAGCAGGACCGGCGGTACATGGAGACGCTCTACAAAGTCTTCGCCGGGGGGCCAGCCGGGTTGTCCTCTCTCGCGCACAGCATGAGCGTCCCCCCTGATACCTTGGAGGACGACGTGGAGCCGTTCCTCCTCCGGTCGGGCCTCATCCAGAGAACCCCGCGCGGTCGTGTACTGACCGCGAACGGGTACGAACACATCGGGAAGAAGTACCCCCTGGCCGGGATTCAGGGGGTGATCTCGGACGGCCAGCGGAAGCTGTTCTAACCCCCGTGGGACAGGCTTCCAGCCTGTCATCTCGTTGTCCAGAACGGGGGAGGGTCAGTCACGCCGCATCGGGATCGAAATCATCCTGCGCGATGTGCCGGACCGTCAGCAGTGAACGGTATCTCCATGGACCTGAAACAACGCCCGGTGGGTCTTGCGGCGACCGCTGCCGTAATGGACCTCGCGAATGCTCACGGGGAACCGGTGGCTTTCACGAGCCAGAGGGTAGCGTGCCGGATCGAATTGCAACGACTTCAATACGTCGAGAAACCCGTTCAGCCAGTCGCTCGCGAGTTCATCAGAATTGGAGCGTTCGCGATACCAGTTCGCCGCATTTTGCAAATGTTGAAGAGTCATTGGGGCGATGATGACCTGAACGTTCATCGGGCCTGTCCGTACCCGCTGAGTTCCTCTCGCAACCGGCGGCCCGCCTGATCCAGCGAGACGCCCGCCCCCGCTTCAATCTCGGTCGTCGCGATTCGAATCTCATTCACGACATCCTCCTCGTCTCGCTCGCGTCGCGATTGGTCCAGGCATTCCTGGAGCGATTCAGGCGGGTCAGACTGGACAAGTCGAGACTGGACATAGCTGTGAAATTCATCCAACTTTTGTGTTGTGACGGACATCGTCGAGACTCCTTGTTCTGGGATTGTACGATGACGGTGGGGGATTGTTCAAAGTGGAGCCTGAACCAGGGTTTGGCTGAACCAAGCAACCTCCACAGAGATATTCGGCTGTGGCGATGCCAGTTCCAGTTCGCCCACCTTCTGGCGAAGGTGGCTACGCTCAGTGATTCGACAGAAATTCCGTCGTGTTCAGCAGTGTCCAGAACAGGTCGGCCAGGGGGCGGGCGGGGACATCGGTGGCTTCGTGGTCCTTGAGGTACGCCAGGAATTTCGTCTTCTCCGCGTCGCTGGGGAACCGGCTCAACGTCGTGAGGAACAGGGCCTCAATGCGTTGTTCGGGCGTGAAGAACGGAGCCTCGGCGATCGCGATCAGCGTGCCGTTCTTATCGTTGCGGGTTCGCAGGATTTCCTGCACGCTGGTGGCGTCCGACGCGAATGTCCCGTTCATCAGGGCGAGAGCCTGCAGGATCGTACTCTGCCGCTCGATGCCGGTGTCGGTCTCGAAGGTTTCGAGAAACTCCTGTCGCGCCTGGTCCTGGTTGAAGTTCAACGTCTGCTCCGGATCGAACGGTTGCAGGTAGCCGGTCGCCTGGGCCAGCGAGTCGAAGATTTGCTCCGCTGTCAGTCCCCGGACCGGCATGCGGGCGAAGTGCCGGGGGTTGTCCTGGCTCTCGTGGGAGCGGACGCTGGTGAGTTGGTACGCCTTCGTCGCGGTGATCGTGCGGATCAGGAACTTGAAGTCGTACTCGTGGGCGATGAACTCTCTTGCCAAGAGGTCGAGTACCTCGGGATGACTCGGCGGGTTGTTCGACGAGAAGTCATCGACCGGATCTACGATGCCGACGCCGAAGTGATGCGCCCAGACGCGGTTCACAGCCGCCCTGGCAAAGTAGGGATTGTCCTTCGAGATGACCCACTGCGCGAGGTTCGCGCGGCTGTCGGAGATCGTCGACCAGTCGGGTTCCGCGCCACCCAGGAAGCGAGTTTGCACGACGATGTCGGTGTCGGGAATCTTCATCGATCGCTTGTCGTCAGCGGGCTTGTTGCCGGTGACGGCTTCGACCGCTTTTTCGACGACCGTGGCGGGAGCTTGCATCGCGCCGGTGTCCTTAAAGAACGCGGCGTAGCTCCAGAATTCCTCGCGTTTCCATTTGTCGAACGGGTGGTTGTGGCACTGGGCACACTCGATCCGCACTCCCAGAAACATGCGAGCACTGGCCCCGGCGATCTCCTCCGGCTTCCCTTGCTTGGCCCGGTAGAAGGCCAGCGGGCTGGGCTGATTCGGCTGTTGGAAGTTGGTCAGCGCCTCTCCATCCAGTGGCAGCGTCAGCAGCTCCTCCGCGATCTGGGCGAAGTTGCGGTTTTCGGCCAGACGCGACCGCAGCCACGCCTCGAACCCCGGCAGGAAGAACCGGATCGTCTCATCGCTCGTCGCCTCGGGGAGCATGATCGCCCGCCAGACGTTCGTGTAATTCACGATATATGTCGGAGATTCCAACAGCTTGTTGACGAGCTTGGCCCGCTTGTCGGGAGATTTGTCAGCCAGGAAGTCGCGGACCTCCGACGCGGGTGGGATGCGACCGCACAAATCGAGATAGCCCCGCCGGCAGAACTCCGCGTCGTCAGATACCGCAGCGGGAGTGATCTTGTCGGCGGCCCACCGCTCGGTGACGAGGGCGTCGATCTTCGCCGCGACCTCGGGAGGAGCGGAAGGGGTTTGCGCCTGAATCGAAACAGAGCCCAGCACCAAAATGACTGCGCACCAACCCGCACACAGAAATCTCACCATCGTTCTGCCCTCATCCGCTGCCCCGCCCGCGGCCTTGCATACGTGAGTACGGCTTCGGGTGTTGACCGAAAATCCCGGAGACATCGCGTTCGGACACCCCCCAGAATACCCGCATCACCCGTCAGAGGCGAGCCGGAGTATATGCCACACGTCAGAAGAAGCCGCCGTGTGTGCGTCTCGTTCGTCGGTGGCGAACGCCGATGGGGAGGGCGAGGCTCCTGCCGAGCCGCTGGGGCGAGAGAACGTCGCCCCTGGCTCGCGGCTCGGCAGGAGCCTCGCCCCAGTGCTGTGAACATGATTGCCGTGACTGAGCCCGCTGATTGTCGGCGATTT
>JAYTFV010000081.1:0-3029 GCA_043734065.1 Planctomycetota bacterium | reverse complement strand
CGGACATGCTGCGCTCCCCACTGGTCTGTCGTGACTCGTAAACACAACCCCAGTGGTGACCAGCATGTACGCATTTTGCAAGCCAACCCCCCAAATAGTAGGATGAACCTGAATTGGTCTGTCAATCCTCATGCAGGTAAACCATCAACCGGAGAGCCGGATGCGGGAGATCCGCCCGTCCGGTTCGGAGGGAGGGGGGACTCAAACCAATGAGTCCTCCCTACCCCTATTTATCGGGTGTCCCTGCCGGGACAAAGAGCTGGTGTTTCCGTGGGAAACGACCACCTTGGAAAGCCCTGCCGTCCTACGGGAACAGGCGGATCTGGCCGACCGGGGAATCGTGGGGGAACACGACGCGGAGGACCACGTAGCGCCCCGGCTCGACTTCGTTCACAATTAGTGCGGTCGGGCGGCTGATGATGTTGAGATCTTCACCATCGGGACCGGCTGTGGGGGAGAGTTCGGTCAGCAGCGAAAAGATGCCGGGGGGAGACTGATCAGGGGAATGATAACACATTCCAGAAACGAGTTGCAGGATCGCAGTGGTGCGTTCGTTGAGCTGCACGGTCGACGGAAGATTCTGCGACCACTTCTTAAAGAGGGATGGCCTCCCGATCATCCACTGGGCGTTCGGCCAGACATTCTTCAGTGATTGACTCAATGCAGAGCCCAGCGACTGAGCATCCTGAGACAAGAGAGTGTCCCACTTGATCTGCGGTGATGGATAATCCGCCAGCGCGGGGTCGGGGCCCAGAGTGGTGATCCGCTGCATCCGGGGAGCCCATTGCCGGACCGGTTCCTCCACGGTGTAGTTCGCGGAGACGCTGCCGTGGTAGCTGAGGCGTTCGCCGAGTTCCGTAGTCGATGACGACCTCGGCGATTGAGCCTGCCGGAATGGCTCGTACAGATAGGCTGATCCCCTCACCATAATCACTTGAGGCAGTTCGGCAAAATCCTCCTGCCGCACATCGACCCACCACTGGTCTTTCACCGCATGAGCCACCGTGCGACCACTGGCCCCATACGTCAACTCGAAACGCGAGGTCCGCAGCACCTCGTTCTCCGGCGTCACGTCGACGATGCTGATCCAGGTCCGCGAGTCGTTGCGTCCGTTGTGTTCCGCCGCCAGAGGCGCCATCAACCCGGTAAAGCCGAGGGCCACCATCGGGAACAAAGCCCACGTCCACTTCCGCCGCCTCAGTAACCCCAGCAACAGATAATCCCCCGGAGCAATGCAGAACAGGCAACAGGCCAGCACCGACGCCGCCAGCGCGAACGGCATGCCGCGAATGGACTCGGGCATCAACAGGTTGGTCATCTCGTTCGCGTCAAATCGCGGCAGCGGTTCGAGGTACTGCGGGCCCGCTGTGGCCTGGATCGACAGCTTGCGAGACTGTTCCAGGAGCCGGGCGGGTTCCGGCTGCACGCGGAGCATCAGTCGGGCGACTCGATCCCATTGCAGGGAGTCTCCGGCCAGTTCCTGATTCGCGACGATGAACTGTCCGAGGCCCGGCGCGAAGACGGTCGTCTGGTCCGGCAGGCCGCGCGCGATCCGAGTGGCCCGCGTCCACTCATTGCGAGACAATGCCTGGACCAAGTCTCGGGCCCCGCTCTCCAGGCGGCCCGTCTGGATCAGCGTCAGCGAGCCTCCCGCCATGACCCACACCCGGATTGCTTCCCACTGAGCCGGTCGCAACTGGTTCAAAATGTCATGCGACACCAGCAGCGCATCCAGCCCCAGCAGCCGCAACGCATCCGCCGGAAAGTCCGCCGGTTTGACATGCGACGGGTGGACATGCAGGGCGAAACCCTCTTCCGTGATCAAGCTCTGCTGGATCAGGAAGGGATGCTCGTAGGCACCTTTGTTTCCCACGGCACCCAGTCCGATGGGCGTCGAGATGCCCTCGGCGAGTAACACCCCCACCACCATCACCCGCCGTTTACGCACCGGCACCTCGACATCCAGTTGCTCCATTTCGAAGCTGCGAGTGGGACTCAGGAACTGGGTTTCGAGGACGTAATGTTGGTACTGTTCCTCAAGCACGGGCCGAGGGGTCAGGAACCAGAAGGCTTGCTCACTGTCCGAGAGAGCGGTGTCGTGGCTGGTCCAGCGACTGACGGGTTTCGAGTCGACGAAGGCGTTGACGTGCAGCTGCCCCTCCAGCAACTCCGGCTTCTCCCATTTGACGAAGGCCCGCAGGCTGACGGGGGCGCTGGTGCGAGCGCCTTCCCATTCGCGGCGGATGGAGAGCTTCAGCGGTTTGTCCTGAGCCGACGCCACGCTAAGGAGAGTGGCGATCACCCAGCCGACCAGGCCCAGCATCCTGAGCGACATCGTGGAACTCCAGTCAGGAAGGGGCCGTTGAGGGTTGAGGGAGAGTCGTGGATGCCAATCGAGAAGTGCCAAGTACAAAGTGAAACGTGCCTCCGCTTTCACACTTTGCACTTCGTAATTTGCACTTTGCACTTTGCATGGCTCACCGATCTCACGACATTCCTACGCTTCCAGCGTGGAATCCGTGAGCGCGACCGGAATGTTGCCGATCGCCCCCTGATGCCCAAACGCCTCATGCCTCGCCCCCGCACGTTGCCGAAAGCCCACAGGGCCGACTCGCACTCCGACCGGAGTGCGTTCCCACATTCTCACGAAACGCCGAGAAACACAAGGCTTCCGACTGGATTTCGATCACCAGCCAGAGACTGTGCCTGGCTTGGCGCAATGAATGCCTCGCTGAGTCGGGGGCGAAGAGTCGGGAGTCGGGAGTTCAGAGGGGATAGGCTCTGGGCTTCAGGATCCCGACGCCCGAGTTCTATCCCTCAACGCTCAACCCTCAACGATCCCCCCAGGCATTGCCCATGGTCGCCAGCCGTACCGAAACCTTTCTGGTCTCCAACATCGGGACGTGTCTGATCCTGAAGCTGTGCGGCTTCGTCGAGGAGTACCGGGCCGAGATTCGAGACGTGAGCGAGAACCATTTGCGGCTGCGACTGGGCGGTTCCTGGCTCCAGCGACTACTGGGAGACCGATC
>JAYTFV010000080.1:0-8165 GCA_043734065.1 Planctomycetota bacterium | reverse complement strand
TCAACCCTCAACTCTCAACGATCCCCTCGCGCGCGGCGTTGAGTGGCTGATCGCGCGGGTGGAGGACGGCACCTGGACCACTCCGTCCCCGATCGGATTCTACTTCGCCAAACTCTGGTACTACGAGTCGCTGTACCCCGTGGTCTGGACCGTGGCCGCCTTGCGCAAGGCCGCTCAGCGTTCGTAATGCCGTAGCTGCGTTCGCCAGAACGCGGGCTCCTGGGATCAATCGCTCGCCCTCTGTTCAGCCCGCAGCGCAAGCAAGGGCGGGCGAGAGTCATCTCTCGCTTACGCTTCGGGCTGGCAGAAACCTCGTCGCCCCCGGCCTTGGTGTCCGGCTCTCTGCTGCGGTACAGTGTTCGCACCATGAAGAAGACCAGCCAACGCGACACGGGCAGCTCCATCGAACTCGAATCGATCCCGCGCCGCCGCTACCTCGCCCGCTTCGACCCCAAGCGGGTGCCGCACCGGTTTGCGGATGTCCTCATCATCGGGTCGGGGATCGCCGGAGTGCGGGCCGCGCTGGAGATCGACCCCAAGCTGCGGGTCGTGGTCGTGACCAAGGACCGGTTGGAGTTGTCGAATAGTGCCTGGGCTCAGGGCGGCATTGCCGGGGTCCTCGACCCCAGCGACACGGTCAGCAATCATGCCGAAGACACGCTCACCGCCGGAGCCGGGCTGTGTGATCGCCGCGTGGTCGAGGCGGTGGTCAACTCGGCTCCGGAACTGATCCGCGAACTGGTCCGCTACGGGGCTCACTTCGACGAACGAGACGGCATCATCGACCTGACCACCGAAGGCGGCCACAGCCACCCCCGCGTGGCTCATGCCCTCGGAGACGCGACGGGGAAAGAGGTCATGCGGGCTCTCATCGACCGGCTCCGCGAGCAACAGTCGTGCGAGATCTGGGAGAAGACGTTCACGATCGATCTGCTGACTCACGACAATCATTGTGAGGGGGCACTCGTCTGGAACCCCGGACACGGCAAGACATTTATCTGGGCCAAGCAGACGATCCTCTGCACCGGCGGAGCGGGCCAGCTGTACCGCGAGACCACGAACCCGGCCATCGCGACCGCCGATGGGCATGCGGTCGCCTTTCGAGCCGGGGCGACAGTGCGGGACATGGAGATGATGCAGTTCCACCCGACGGTGCTGTACATCGCCGGGGGTTCGCGGCATCTCATTTCAGAAGCGGTGCGCGGCGAGGGGGCCCATCTGATCGACAGTCGCGGCTATCGCTTCATGCCCGACTATCACCCCTTATTGGAGCTGGCCCCGCGCGACATTGTCAGCCGCGCGATCACCGACCAGATGGAGAAGACGCGGCACGCCTGCGTGTACCTCGATCTGCGGCACCTGCCCGAGTCGAAGGTCATCGAGCGCTTCCCGCACATTCGCAAAGTGTGCCGGGAGTTCGGCCTCGACCTCGCCAAGGATCCGATCCCGGTCCGGCCCGGCGCGCACTATATGATCGGTGGTCTGACCGTCGACCTCGAAGGCCGGACCTCGCTGCCGAACCTCTGGGCGGCGGGAGAGGTGACGAGTACCGGGCTGCATGGGGCCAACCGGCTCGCCTCGAACAGCTTGCTGGAGGGGCTGTACTACGGGCTGCGCTGTGGACGCGGAGCGAGTGCGGCGGCGCTCGCGATCCCGGATGACTTCTGCATTACGCCGCTGGTGTCGGAGGGGCCGGACTCAGCCAACTTGCCAACGGATGAACTGAACCTCGTTGACTTGCGGAACTCGCTGGCGAGTCTGATGGGCCGCCACGTCGGCATCCGCCGTGATGAAGAGGGCCTCGCCGCCGCAGCCGAGCAGGTCGAGTTCTGGGACCGCTACGTCTCGCTTCGGGAGTTCCACACGGTCGAGGGCTGGGAGTTACAGAACATGCTGCTGGTAGCAAAGCTGATGATCCAATCAGCCCGCGCGCGACAGGAGAGCCGTGGCGTCCACTTCCGCAGCGACTTCCCGCAACAAGTGTACGAACCGCAGACGCACGTGGTCACGCACCGCGGGCAGATGTGAGTTGATCGTAGCTGCGTTCGCCAGAACGCGGGAAGCCCGGACTCTGGCGAGTGCAGCTACTTCACAATTGAAACTACGCCCCCGTCCGCCGACGGGCGCGAAGCATGCGTGGCTGCTGTGCGAGGTCGTTCACAACGGCGGCTTGTTCGAACGCGGACCCGGCCTGGTTGAACAGGGCCAATACGGCGTCGGCCTGCTCGGGGCTGAACTCGATCAGTACCCAGCCACCGGGGCGCACGAACGCTGGACCCTCAGCGGCAATTCGCCGGATGAAGTCGAGTCCATCGGGACCGCCATCGAGCGCGCGGTGCGGTTCGTGATCCCGGACGTTGGGGGCCAGTGTCTGAATTTCGGCGGTCGGGATATAGGGCGGGTTGCTGACAAGGACATTGAACTGTTCGCCCTGCTTCAGCGGACCAAACAGGTCGCCCAGTCGCAGTTCGACCCGATCGGCGACCTTGTGCCGTTCGAGGTTGCGTTGAGCCACCTGCAGCGTGGGCGGATGGAGTTCGACTCCGACCACGCGGGCCGATTTGTGATTGACGGCGATGGCGGCACTAATGCACCCGGAGCCGACGCCCAGTTCCAGAACGGCCGGGGCTGAGATGTCTTTCACCAGCCGCAGCGTCTCCATCACCAGCAATTCGGTATCGGGTCGGGGAATCAGAACGTCGCGCGTCACCTCGAAGGCGAGGCTGTAAAACTCCTTGGTCCCGACGAGATACGCCACCGGTTCGGCATTCACCCGCCGCTTGACGAGGTCGCGCATCTTCTGGCGCGCCACCTCGGGGAGGATCTCGTCATACGCCGTATACAACTGAATGCGAGAGCAACCGCGTGCGTAGGCCAGCAGTACCTCGGCATCGAGCCGGGCCGTGTCGCTGCCATGCTTCTTGAGGTGCCCGATCGTCCATTCCAGGACGCGGCGAACGGTCCATTCCTCGGCAGGGGGCGGGGCATCGACGGACACGGGAACATCCTTGAAACGGGTGACTGACCGCCCGACATCAATCCGTATGACCGTAGCCACGTTCGCCAGAACGTGGGCTGACTGGCACTCGCCCACGCTCTGGCGAGCGTAGCGACGACCACCTCACACCGGAACGAAAAACGGGTCGATGACTCGTCGGCCACAGACTCGTCCAGGCTCATCGACCAAACTGTGGCTCGGGCGTCCCGCCCGAGTTCGTCACTTCCACCGAAGACATGGGCACGGCAGACATGGGCGAGGACGCCCATGCCACGGAGTGACTACTTCGGAGCCAGGACGGCCGTAATCGCGCGGCCTTCCATCGACGGAGCCTTCTCGATCTTGGCGATGTCTTCCAGCTTGGCGATCATCCCCATCAGCACATCGCGACCCAGATCCTGATGAGCATTCTCGCGGCCCCGGAAGACGACGGTCAGCTTGACCTTGTCCTTTTCCGTCAGGAATTCGCGAGCGTGCTTGGTCTTGAAATCGATGTCGTGATCACCGATTTTCGGACGCAGGCGAATCTCTTTGAGTTCGACCTGATGCACCTTGTTGTTCTTGTGCAGCTTGCGCTTCTGTTCGTACTTGAACTTGCCATAGTCCATGATTCGGCAGACCGGCGGGCGCTCGGTCGGAGCGACTTCCACCAGATCCATCCCTGCGTCGAATGCCAGACGGAGTGCGTCGACAGTCGGCACCACCCCCACCATTTCTCCCAAGTGATTGACTACCCGAACCTGTGGGATTCGGATCTGATCGTTGATCCTGTGCGTTTCGATTGCTTTCCTTCCCTCTGATGCGTGATGCAGGCCGCCTGTGGAATGGAACTCCCCACTCCCGACCCCTGATCCGTCCATTCCTTTTAATATCGGCAGAAAACGGCGTCAAGTCGTGACGAGAACGGGAATTCGGGAAAGGGAGCGTCATCGTCGATCGGATGGCCCCACGTCGCCGGGCGAAAATCGAGGCGGCCTCTGGTTCCCCGCTCCCTTTCGACACACTTCCCGTTGACCCCAACTCCACAACCGGCGTAGATTGCCGGTCGGGAGAAAGACTCCCTCTGCGGGAACAGGATGGTTCTCGCAGCTGACCGGTCATGACCAGGGAGGGGCGAGAGATGGGGATTCGTCGTGTCCGACGCCTTGCGTTCGCCGTGGGTGTGCTGGTATTCGTGTGGATGGGACAGGTCGGCCATTGTCAGACCGCAGAAGGGGAGGCCGTCCCCTCAACGCTTCACCCTCGACGCTCCCACTTCGAGCCTGGTGCTGCAGCCGGTAACGAGTCGTCCTCCCTCGATCCGCCCACCACCGAGTCCCCGTTATCAGTCCGGCCGAGTCCGTTCTATGAGGCCGATCATCCCGTCGTGGCCCCGCCTGCGACGCACGCTCAGCGGGTTCCAGCTCGGGCTATGAAGCCTCCTGCGAAACCAGATTCCAAGAGCCAGCCCGCTGAGATTCACACTCCGCGGGAGACAGCTCGTCTCGAAAAAACTCCGCTCCCCGATGCGGACTTCGCCGAGGGATCGGAGCCAGCTCCCGCGACGCGAGGCCGCTCCGGATTCGGTTCGAGTGTGGCCTGGGCGCTGGGAATCCTCGCGGTCGGCTGGCTCGCGCGGCAGTTCCTGAAATCGGGCGGACCGCTCTCGAACGTGGCACCGTCGGCCATCGAACTGCTCTCTCGGCAATCGATCGGGCCGCAGCAGCAACTGGCCCTCGTCCGGTTGGGGCGACGCATTCTGCTGGTCGGGACGACGCCGACTGGCATGTCGACGCTGGCGACCGTGGATGACCCGGTCGAGGTTCAAACGATTCTGTCGGAGCTGCGAGCCTCCACCTCGCAAGTCGGTCCGACGTTACTCGACCTGTTTCGAAACAACCGGTCTGAGCCGACTCGCGACTCAGCCCCAGTCTCCGTCTCACTCTCGACCAATTCTCGCGCGACACACAGCGACCGACGCCCCTCTCCCCCCCTGAATCGTGAGGTGGCCGATGTCTGATTGGACAGCCTGGCTCCCCGCCAGTTGGCTCGGACAGAACGGACTCGGCCCCTCGGTGCAGGTGATGCTGGCGGTCAGCATCATCAGTCTGGTGCCGTCAATCCTTTTGCTCTCGACCTGCTGGATTCGGTTTGTGGTGGTCCTCGGTCTGCTGAAGCAGGCGCTGGGCGGGGCCCAGATTCTGCCCAATCAAGTCATCACCGGACTGAGCCTGATGCTGACTATTGCGGTCATGGCCCCCGTGTGGGAGGCGGCTTACTCCGAGGGAATCGAGCCGTATCAGAACGCCAAGTTCGAGACCGAAGCCGACCAGCGCCGTGCCCTGAGCGAAGCCGCGACACGCACACTCGCTCCCCTCCGCCGATTCATGGTCTCTCAGATTCAGGCCGCCGGGAACGAGAACACCGTCTCGCTATTCCTCCGCGCCCGAGAGCGGTCCCAGCCCTCGACGACGGCCCACAGCCCCCGCTATTACGAAGACCTGCCGCTCAGCGTGCTGCTCCCCGCGTTCGTGCTGAGCGAACTCAAGGTGGCCTTCCTGATCGGCTTGCAGGTGATCCTGCCGTTCCTGGTGATCGATCTGGTGACCTCGTCGCTGCTCACCGGGTTGGGTCTGGCGTCACTGCCGCCGTTGTGGGTCTCGCTGCCGCTCAAGCTGTTGGTGTTCGTGTCGATCGATGGCTGGTTCCTGACCGTTGAGATGCTCCTGCACAGTGTGAGTACCGCCTGATGTCTGCTGAGTTCGGGTTGGAATCGATGCTCGCCGGGCTGTGGGAGACTCTCACGGTCGCCGGGCCGGTGCTGGCGTGCCTCCTGGCCGCAGCGCTGGCGATCAACCTGTTGCAGGCCACGACTCAACTTCAAGACCAGACGCTGGCGATCATTCCGAGGCTGCTGATCGGCGGGGTGGCCTTGCTGTACTTGCTGCCGTGGATGGTGGATCGTCTGGGTGAGTTCACGCGCGAGACCATCCAGCGCGTGGCCTCCGGCGGGTTTTCGTAGCCACCTTCGCCAGAAGGTGGGCGAGGACTCTCGACGTACGCCGTAGCCAACAGACTTCCGAAGTCTCCGAAGACTTCGGAAGTCTTCGCCCCGTCTTCCCCGGCATTCGGACGCCGGTTCCGGCAGCCCGCGTTCTGGCGAACGCAGCTACCTTCGCCAGAAGGTGGGTTCAATCTCTCGACGTTCTCGGTGGCCAACCGACTTCGGAAGTCTTTCCCGGTGTTCAACGCTGGTTCCACACAGCCCACGTTCTGGCGAACGTAGCTACCTCCTCCCCTCACTCAGTGCTTCTCCCCTCTCCACTCGACCTGCTCCCCTTCCACCCCGGCGAACTCGCCGCCGCGGGTCTGGCTGCGCTCCGTCTTGGAGGAGCTGTCTCCGTCCTCCCCGTGCTGGCCACCGTCCCCTGGCGAGCCCGCATCGCGATCGCCCTCGTGCTGGGAGTGGCACTCGGCGGGTCACACGCAGGCTCAGTCGCGACCTGGTCCATCGCAGCAGCGATCAGCGATCTCGCGACCGGAGTCACCCTGGGCATCGGCCTGCGAGTCACCCTCTCGGCCCTCCAAACCGCTGGCACCTGGATCGACGAACAGACCACCACCGGACTCACCTCTGAGCCAGTCCTCCCCGATTCCGACGACAATACGTCGGGGAGTGCTCACGTGCTGACCTGGATCGGAGCCTGGTTGATCCTGACATCGCCACCGTGGGGAGCTGATCTGGCCGTTATGCAGCGGGCCATCGACTCACTCTCCATGATCCCGCTTGGCACAATCGTCTCCCCATCACACATCCCCGAGTGGACCGTCGGGCTGCTGCGCGGCTGGAGCGAACTCGCTGTCGGTGTCGCGTTGCCGGTTTGTCTGGTCGCGGGCCTCATTCAAGCCGGTCTGGCCCTGCTCGGTCGCGGTCTGGGCGTCGGCATCGGCCAAGCCATGTCCCCTATCCGTGCTGCACTGACCTGCGTGCTGCTGATCGCGGTCCTCCCGTGGCAAGCCGAGAAAGTCGGGAGTCGGGAGTCGGGGGTCGGGGGTCGGGAGCCAGCGCTCAACGCTCAACCCTCAACCCTCAACGCTCCTCTCGCCATCCGCCATCTGCAGGAGCCTCGGACATGAGTGACTCCTCCTCCCCAGCCCCGATCAGCCAGCACCGGCTCCGCGAAGCCCGCCGCCTGGGCCTCACCCCCCGCAGCCCCGAACTCACCGCCGGGGTCGTGCTGCTCACCGCCGCCTGGGTGAGCCATGCCTGCCTTCCACAACTGGTTCTTTCGCTCAAAGAACTCGTCGCCAGTGGGTTTCGCGGCCCCCACCTCGCCGATTCTCCGGCGTTCGAAGTCCTCAGCCCCGCGTGCCTGCGGGTCGCACAGGAGGTTCTCCGCATCGGGGCAGCCTGCTGGGCCGCCGCACTGCTGACCGACCTCGCCCAGGTCGGTTTCCTGTGGAGCCCGGTGACGCTGCTGCCTCACGAGGAGCTGGTCTCCCCCGGTTCCGGTTTCGCCCGCCTGCTGAGCTGGCACACTCTGGAACGGTCGAGCCTGCTCACGCTTAAGCTGGCCTGCGGAGTATTCGCCATCGTGTGCCTGAGCGAGTTCACGATGCGTTCGGTGTTCGCCGCCACCGAGCCATCCACGCTCCTCTGGCAAGGCACCACCGGAACCTGCCTGACGCTGGCCTGCACCGGAGTCACCTGCCTCGTCTCCGGCCTCCTCGACGCCTGGCTCCGTCAATCCCGCTGGCGCCTCTCCCTGGAACAATCCGAAGACGAACGGCGTCAACGCGCGTAGTCGCTATCGCTCCGCGATTCACATCTCGCCAGCCGGGAAAGTTTCCGAAACCAGTGGTCCACCAAGTTGAAGATGAGGGGGAGCTGCGTTCGCCAGACCGCGGGTGGCCCGCACTCTGGCGAGTGCAGCTACCAGACAATTTGAAGTTGGTGGACCACTCGGACTCAATCGGGGCGATGACTGTCATCAGAAAACGATCGTCATGTCCCGCCACTCAATCACTGATTTGACCCCACCCGCCGATGCAGCTACCATCCGGTCCCGCGCGGCAACTCATCGGTGATGAGCCACCCCACGGGAGTCCCCTTCGGGCTGTAGCGCAGCCTGGCTAGCGCACTTGCTTGGGGTGCAAGAGGTCGCAGGTTCAAATCCTGTCAGCCCGA
>JAYTFV010000079.1:0-3807 GCA_043734065.1 Planctomycetota bacterium | reverse complement strand
CGGCGAGTGTGTTCTCCGCAAACGCCCCCGAAACTGGATATTCAGGTTTCTCGGAAGCGAAGAAATGCTGCTCCCGGACATGGATGGGTTCCTGTATTTGCAGCACATTTTGACTCGCCCCCATGTCAGTCACGATCCGGTTGAGTTGTACGGACTGAAGACCCTCAAGTATGCGAGTGACCGCCGGGCAACTACTCCAGCCAGATCGTCCTATTCGTCGAACGAAGCAACTAGTGATGACAACTCTGACGCGGCTCGTCCCGAAGCATCGAACGAGGAAGCACTCCGGGCCCATCGCATCCGTCTTCACGAAATTGAATTGGAAATCGAAGAGGCACGCAGAAACAACGACTTGGCCATGCTTGACCGTCTGGCAGATGAAAAGACCGGAATCCAGCGTCAGCTGCAAGCCGATTCCTACAAGGGAAAAATTAAGCAGATTGGAACCGGTAATCGAAAGAAAGCGATGGACAGGGTTCGTGCCGCCATCAAGACTGCCATCTCGAAAATTGCTGAGCAATCCCCTTCGCTGGGCAGTCATCTCGTTGACTACTTCAAAATCGATATTCTCTACTACAGTCCACCCCATCCCGTGCGGTGGACAACCTGACAATCCCGACAGCTAAGTCGGTCTTCGCCGTGGCGAAGCAACGTTGCGCCCTCTTCCCATTGAGCGACAATTAGTCGCACATGGCCGGGCAGCCGATCCCGACGTCAGCCGCGAGAGATCGCGGTGAACGCCCCCGTGAGCACCCGCCTGCCCGGCCATCGCTCACGGGGGTTGTTTTTTTGACTGACGTACGTCCTTTGCCAGAGGAGCAAATCGTGTCGCAAATGCTGGAATTCGCGTTGTACTACCTGAGTATGGGATGGTCGATCATTCCCCAGAGGCCAGGGGACAAGAAACCACTGGTCAAGTGGAAACGGTTCCAAGAATTGCCGCCGGATCGAGCCCAAGTCGAGGAGTGGTGGACGCGGTGGCCGGACGCTGGCATTTGCCTGGTTCTCGGTTCCGTGTCGGGTCTCGTGGCGGTTGACGTGGATTCGTCCGAGGCTGAGCGAGTATTTTTTGAGTTGCAGGGGGGGGAGCCTACGACACTGAAATCGCTGTCTGGATCCAGAAAATCGAGCAAGGCCCACTATCTATTCCATTGCCCAGATTTCCCGACGACCGCGAAATACACGCCGCTGAACAAGCAGCTCGAATTTCGCGGCCACGGCGGGTACATCGTGCTGCCTCCGAGCCTCCACCACTCGGGGAATCGATATGCGTGGTCGGAGCCCCTTCAGCCGATTGCCGCGCTACCCGAGGCACTGGACGCGGTCTGGCGGGCCAATCCGCGATTTGCGCCGAAGACGCCCCGCCCATCGAGACGTCGGCCGAATCTGCGAATCGACTCCGGTGCGACAGATGCGCCGGACATTATCGCGCAAGATGAACCCGCCAGTCTGATCACCATTCTCCGGCTGGCCGGTCTCGCCGATTCGACCCAAAAATGGCTCATCGGATGCTTTTCTCATCAGGCGGGATGGAACCAGAATCTGTTCTGCGCGGCGTGTGACCTAGCCGGACTTGGGGTGCCGATGGAGGAGGCCGAGCCCCTTCTGCTGTACGGTGCCCGACCCGACACAGCGGCAGACGAGCAACAGGCCCGTCGAACAATCCAGTCGGCCTACGCGGAACCGCGCATCCCTCTCCGAGAATACGCGGCCATGAACGGAACTCTCGCTTTACGAAATCCGCCCAAAGTGGTCTCGGACCATGACGGAGTCCGCCTGCTGGGTCCGTTGCGTCTTCGCCGCAGACTGAACGGCAAGGGGTGAATTATGCGTATCGACATTGCTCATGTCGCGCGGAATAGGCACAGCTTGCGGTTCTTCGGCGATGACGGTGTGCTGGTTCACACCGACACGATCAACATCCACGACGACCGCCAGCGGCAGAGAGTGGTCACGCGGCTCGTCGACGACCTCGGCCAGGATCGCCAGACCGTGGAGGAACGGATGCGGACGGCCATGGGAGACGTCGTGGCCGCCGAGGAGGCAGCGCAGGCGGACCGTCCCGAAGGAGGTGGTGCGGGGACGCCGTACATGGTCTGCGACGGCGGCATCTGCCTAGGCGGCCCGAATCCTATTCGACTTGCGAACTTTTCGGCGAGCATCGTGGAGGAGGTGAACTGCGATGACGGGGTCGAGCATAGCTGCTTCTTCGAAATCGAGGGCGAACTTGGCGATGGCCGATCCCTTCGCCGCATTCGCGTTCCAGCGTCGAAATTCGAGGCAATGGAATGGGTCATCGAGAATTGGGGGGCTGACGCGATTATCTCAGCCGGCCGGGGAATGAAGGATCACGTGCGGGCCGCGATCCAACAGTTGTCTTCCGGCGTCAGAAGGCGAACCGTGCGCACTCATACCGGCTGGTGCAGTCTGGATGGTCAGATGGTCTACCTGCATGCAGATGGTGCCATCGGTGCGACTGGCAGCATCGCCGGTGTCGAGACCTGTCTGCCCCCGCAACTGGACAAATTTGAACTGCCTGTCCCACCATCGAGAGAGGAACTCGTCCGATCAATCCAGGCGAGCCTCGGTTTTCTTAACGTCGGGCCAGACCTCGTCACTGTCCCCGTTCTCTGTGCGGTCTATCGTTCCGTGCTGGGCGACACCGACTTCTCCGTCCACCTCGTCGGCCAATCGGGTGTCTTCAAGTCGGAATTGGCCGCATTGGCACAGCAACATTTTGGCCGTCGGATGACTCGCGCTAATCTCCCCGCGAACTGGACGTCGACAGCCAACGCCCTCGGTGAGGTTGCGTTTCTGGCAAAAGATTCATTGCTCGTAATCGACGACTTTTGTCCGACCGGAACTCAGTCAGATATCCAGAGACATCATCGCGAAGCCGATCGAGTTTTTCGGGCTCAGGGTAACCATGCGGGGCGACACCGATTGACCCCCGGGGCCGAACTTCGCAATGCGAGGCCCCCCCGTGGACTGCCCCTCAGCACTGGTGAAGAGGTGCCCCGTGGGCAGTCGCTGCAGTCCCGGATGCTCGTGCTGGAGGTCGTTCCCGGGGGCATTCCCATCGAGCGGCTGACCGCAGCACAGCAGGACGCGGCCGCCGGACGCTACGCGGAATCGCTCGCGGGATTCGTCCAGTGGCTCGCGCCACAGTACGAGTCGATCCAGCAGTCGATTCGAGACGACTATCCGAGGCTCCGCGCGGAGATTCAATCGACCGGGCTCCACGCCCGGACTCCGGGCATCGCGGCCAGCCTCCTGCTCGGCATCCGTGTTTTCCTTCAGTTTGCGGTCGCCAGCGGCGCACTTGACCCGTCCCGTTCGGCGGAACTGGAGGCTCGCTGCCGTGCTGCATTGATCGCTTCGATCGGTTCTCAAAGAGCGGCCCAAGCCGAAGCAACTCCAGTCCAGCGCTTTCTCGGTCTGATCTCTTCGCAATTGATCACCCGCCGCGTTCGGCTTGAACCTCTGGGCAATACTGCGATTCAGTCGACCTCACCCCGCAGCCACTCACCGTATGGCATGCGCACTGACAGCACTTCACCTGCCCCCGTCATCGGTTGGATTGCTGAGACGCAGGACGTCTACCTGGATCGCAATCTGGCATACGCCGCTGCCCAGCGACTGGCTGGCGAGCAGGGCGAGGCCATCGGCATGTCTGTAGTCGCGCTCGCCAAGGCGATGCGGTCGGCGGGGATGCTCGTCGTGGAAGACAGCCAAGACGGCAACCTGCATCGATTGCCCAGCCCCAATCGGCACATCCGTGCCCTCCGACTCCGGCCGGGTCTGCTG
>JAYTFV010000078.1:0-7154 GCA_043734065.1 Planctomycetota bacterium | reverse complement strand
CGGCTCGACAGGAGCCTCGCCCTCCCGATCAGCATTCGCCACCGACATACGAAACGCACACCCCTCCGCCTCATCGCCTGATCGATGACCGGTTCGACTGGTCGAACGGGGGGTCCAGATGGTATGAATGAGGGCGTGGCCCGACCTCTGAAGTGGTCCGCTCTGTTCGATGCGGCACTGGGGGTCACTGGGGAGGAGAGACTCCATGCGAAACACCCCGCGGCTCATCGATTCCGACCGCAGCTGGCACGGGCTGGGGTCTACCTGTCGACCATGGGCTGCTGCGCGGTGGCTGGCCCTCGGGCTCGTGTGTGTGTTGTCGCTTCTGTCGGACGGCGTCCGAGCCGACTCGCCGCAGAAATCGCTCGACTCGGCCAAAACTGCGGAGCTGGTCACCCGACTGACATCTCCGTCGTTTCAGGAACGACTCCGGGCCGAAGCCGATTGCCGATTGACCGGACCGTCGATCCTGCCGACGTTGACGGAGGCCCTCAAGAGTCCCGACCCGGAACTCCGCCGCCGCGCTCAAATGTTGATTGAACAGATTGAAGTCGACGGACTCGACGAAATGATCGAGACCTTTCTGGCTCCCGGCTCGACCACCACTCTGCCCGGCTGGTCGATCGTGGTCGACCTGGTGGAAGACTCCCCCGAGCTCCGCGCCGCCTATGCTGAGATCCTGCGAGGGAATACCCAGCTCGTCCGAGCCTTGGCCCATCCGAATTTAATGACCGATGAACTTCAGAGGCGACTGGAAAACATCGGAATGAATGCGGGAAATGGGGATCAGGGGATTTCCATCGCCAGCACCTCGGCTTTGCTCCTACTGCTGATCCATCCGAAGGCGAATTATCCCGATCTCGTAGCCACGGTGACGGGCAATGCCATTCGTTCCGGGGTGCTTTCGGGAAACAACGCCACTCCGCCGGGGCAACTGCTTCAGGCACTGGCCACCCGCTGGGTCGTCATGCCGCAGGCGGGGGCGGCGTTCGTCCGCCTCGAGGTCGCCACGCGACTCGCTCTCCCGGAGGCGGTCACTCCCGCTCTGGAAATGTTGCGGCAGAAGAACAACCCGTACCAGATGAATGCCGCGTTCCTGGCAATCGTTCACTATGGAGGAGCTGCGGAAATGTCGGTCGTGGAATCCCTGCTCGGGGATCCGTTTGAAATGACTGCCAAACGCGGCAAAAGCAATGAAACGCTGAACTCCACCCAGCTGCGGGATCTGGCACTGGTCACATTGATCGCGATGAACAATCTCGACCCCACGACATTTGGGTTGCGGGCTTTTTCGAAAGAGCCCTCCTCCGGAAAAGTCAATCATCTGAACATCTCGTTCGACAGCGATGCGCAGCGCGAGGTCGTGTTTGAGAAGTGGCGCACCTGGAGCGGAAAGAACCTTCGCAAGTACTGGCCTTTGCCTGCGAATGCCGAGGAAGGAACGAGATTGTAGGACGCAGCACGTCACAAGCCAGTGCCTCCCCTGCGAAAGTCGCACATCACTCACGCCAGAGTGCGAGATGCACTTCGCACCTCCATCCCTTGAACGCTCCATTCTTCCGCCCCGAAGGGGCACCGACAAACCAGCCCAGGGCCAACGCCCTGGCAGTCGAGTCCGCTTGTTCGCCCAGCCCTGAAAGGGCGGCACCGCGGGCGGCCCGACTCTGTTTCGCCCTTTCAGGGCTAGAGCTTAACAACTCGGAGACCTGGGGCGGCGCTCCCGTGGTCGCTCTGCCCCAGGCTAGTTTGTCGGTGCCCCTGCGGGGCGGAGGAGGGACGCATGGCGACGATCGCCTCGGGTGATGCTTCCATTCCGCAGTGTTGGACTAGAAGCCGTGTCAGTGTCAGTGTTCAGTCCCTGACCGGATCTGTCAGCGATCAGTATTCGGCTTCTCGATTGAGAGTTCCATGGAGACAGGAGTCGCGGTGAAACTGGTGACGGATTCGAATCCTCCCGGTGCTTACGTTCACCCGTGAGGGCGGAAGGATCTCGCCCGCTTACCCGCCCAACACCACGCTTTCATCCATCGTCATCGGGAACTCCGGCTTCTGTATGTCGTTCAACTTCAAGTCCTGGATCAATCGCTTGGCCAACTGCCGGTGCCCTTGTTCGGCGGGGGTGTGCGTCTCCGCATCGAACCACGTTTCGGTCTGGCCGACCTGAGCCGTCGCCCACTCCCAGTGTTCCCAATGATCGACCAGCGGCGTGGCATGCTCCGCCGTGATGCCGCGAATCGACTCAATCAGAATCAGCCGGCGAGTCAGTTCGGCCTCTGATCGGGACGGCAAACAGGGCGGAGTCTGCACGACGAGTTGACAGTCGAACTTCTTCGCCAAGCGAATCAGCCGCACCAGCATCTTCTCAAACCGGTCGACCGATTTGGCATCCGCCTCCGCGATGCTCAGACTGAGGAAGCAGATGTCCGGCTCGAACTTCGCGATCCGCCTTTCGAAGTCAAACAGCACCTCCGACAGCCGCGCCGACGGAAACGTGGCGTCGATGAACACATCCTTCGGTCGCTGAAAGTGCGCCCGAACCACCCCGGCAAAACGATTCGTATAGACCCACCACGGACGCGGTTCGGTCCCGTTCTTCGGCGTAAAACTGCTGCCCACGAACAGCCAACTGAGCGGCAGCGGACTACTCACCAGATGCGGGATCGTGCGTGGGAGATCGAGTTCTACCGTAGAGAACGAGCGGTCGATTGACTCGCTCGTCGCGGGAGCCTCGGGCGGCACGTAGGCGTGAATGAACACCGGCTGCGGTGTCTCATCGTACTGCGAGAGCGGCTCAGAAGCCGCTGTGGTCGAATAGGAACCGGCTTCCAGCAGCAACAGCCGCCTGCGCCGGGAATTGGATACGGAGTGGGATCGGGACGCCATAGCCTGCCTGCACTTGCGAAGAATCGGCCACGTCCTGCGGCGTATCGGGAAACGGCCCTCATCCCGCGATGCTCAGGCCGCACTGTATATTACTCAGAGGCCGGGTGCGCTGACAACCTGTGGTTGTTACGGTGTGCGCCTCGTTTGTCGGTGAGAGGTTTGGGCGAGTTCGCGGGCGACGCGCTGGGAGGGCGACGCTCCTGCGGAGCCGCTAGCGAGGGTGGACATTGCCTGGCACGAGCGGCTCGGCAGGAGCCTCGCCCTCCCGGTCAGTCTCGCCCTCCGGATTGGTGTTCGCCACCAACAATCGAGACGCACACACTGGTTTTCGCATGACACTCCGCGTCGTGATTCACGACGCGGAGCGGCGTGCTACAATCCGGCCCCCTCCCTTCATGCCGAGAGTCTCCATGCCAAACACACTCCGCTATGACGCCTCAGCCGCCCTGCCCTTCATCCAGCCTGCCGCTCTGCGCGGCTTGAAGCCTTCTCTCGAAGCCGCGCGGGCCGAGACGCTCGCCGACGTGGCTGACCTGAAGCTGAAGCGGAAAATCCCTGACGACAAACAGCCGCTTGACGCCGGGTTCATCGAGTTGCCGAGCGAGCTGCTCGCGGGCGGGGCGGACAAGTTGCTCGACCGGATGGCCGCTTCGGCCAAGCGGCTGCGAGATCAGATCGACATCCTCGTGTCGCTCGGCATCGGCGGGTCATACATGGGGCTGCGGGCGATCTTTGAGGCCGTGTGCCATCCGTATCACAACGACCTCGCGCGGGCCGAGCGCGGCGGTGTGCCACGTCTGTACTTCGAGGGAGACAACGTCGACAACGACGCGGTGCAGGGGCTGCTGCAACTCCTCTCGCTGAAGTGCCAGAACCCGCTGGAACTGACCCAGCGCTGGGGCCTGTGCGTCATTAGCAAGTCGGGCGGCACGCTCGAAACCGCAGCCGCCTTCCGCATCTTCCGCAATGCCCTCGAACACTACTACGGAGCCGGATCGGAGCTGGCCCGGAACCTCGTCGTGCCGATCACCGGTGAGGTCGGCAAGCTGCGCGATGTGTCAAACGCGGCCAAATATCCGGATGTCTTTCCAATCCCGGACGGGGTCGGCGGGCGGTTTTCGGTGCTGACGGCCGTGGGGCTCTATCCAGCAGCTGTGCTGGGCGTCGACATCCAGGCTCTGCTGCACGGGGCCGCCGACATGACCCAGCGGTTCAAGACCGCTCCGTTGGGCGACAACCCGGTGATGGATTACGTCGCCGTGTGCCATCTGCTCGAGCGCGACAAGGGGCTGAAGACCCGCATCCTCTCGACGTGGGGCAAGCGGCTGGAAGCGGTCGGTCTGTGGTACGACCAACTGCTGGCCGAGAGCCTGGGCAAGCACGAACGCGGGGCCTTCCCGCTGACCGTCGTCAACACCCGCGACCTGCACAGCCGGGGCCAGCAGCACCAGGAAGGGGCCAAGGACAAGCTCATCACCAACCTGATCGTCGAGCAACCTTCGACCCCTCCCGTCGCACTGCCTAAGGTCGCCGCGGCTGACGATCACGACCAGCTCAACAAGTACGCGGGCAAGACGATCCCGCAGATTCTCCAGGCTGCCACGAACGGGACGAACCAGGCCTACGCCGAGGCCGGTCGCCCGACCGCGAACCTCGTCCTGCCGGGCCTGGATGCCTATGCCCTGGGCCAGGTGTTCCAGTTCTTCATGCTGGCCACCGTCGTCGAAGGCCGCCTGATCGGGATCAACCCGTACGGGCAACCGGGGGTCGAGGCTTATAAGCAGAAGACGGTGGCGAATTTGGGCGGGTGAGTGGGGAGTAGGATGGGCAATCCTGCCCGTCCCTCTTCGCCGCGCCATGTGCCGTGTGTTCTCGAAGGACCAATCATGCCGCCAACTCTCTGCGAACGAATCGCTGCTCCGCTGCTGGATCTGCATCGCCGGACCTCCTCCCCGACGGGGATGGTGTGTCTGGAGGTGGTGGCTCTGGGGGTCATCGGGTATGGCTTTTCCGTCGCGAATCCTCACATCATCTGGTTCGGCGTGATGGGGGCCGTGGTCTCGTGGTATGGCTTCCTCCTCAGCGGATGCGAACGCCTGCTGGCGGCGAAGGAGAAGGAGCTACAGGCGTTGCAGCAAAGCAACAACAAGTAAACGTAGGTCAGGCTGTGCCTGATCGATCAGGCACAGCCTGACCTACCTTGCTACCTTGCTTTGCGGTTACTCGACAACCCGCATCACTCGAGGCCGAGGTGACTGGCTAGGTCTTACCCGGTACGACTCTCTCATTCGCATTCCTCCTCCGGCTTACGCCGACGCACATTGACCCCTTTTCTGTCCCCTCACTTTTCTGTCCTCCCGAGGCGGACACGCACACCAGTTCGCCCGCGTTCTGGCGAAACGTGGCTACGAAGGGATGTCTCGCTCTTGGCCGCTTGAGGTATAAAACTCCACCGTCCGGCGAATGCCCTCCAACAGCGAGGTCGGCTGCCAGTTCGGGAACAGTTCGGTGATGTACCGAGGGTTGGGCGGGATGTTGGTGGGGATGGCGGGGCCGTCGACATGGATGCGGCCCTGGGAAGCGGGGATGATGGTCTCGACGGCGCGGGCGAATTGTTCGGTCGTGGCCTGTTCGCCGGGCAGGTCGACGACCGTCGCTCCGGGGGGGCATTCGCTGGCGGCACGCACGAAGGCGCGGGCCACGTCCTCCACGTAGTCGTACCCCACTTGGCCGGTATAGCCGATCGTGTAGCTCTCCCCGAGGGCCGCCGCTTTCGCCGCGAGTGACGGACCCGCGGTGAGGCCCACCTCCCGCTCGGGGCCGTAGACCACATGCGGTCGCACCGCCACCGAGGCGATGCCGAAGTGCCGCCAGTACTGCTCGGCAATCAGGTCCATCGCCTGCTTGAAGGCCCCATAAAAGGTCGGAGGGCGATTGGTCGCGGCCTCGCTCTCGCCCGTCTCGGGACCATACACGGCATACGAACTGGCATACGAGATCGACCGCACGCGCTCCGATCTTCGAGCCGCCTCCCACACGCTGGTCCCACCGAGCACGTTCACCTGGCACCCCAGAAACGGGTCTTGCTGACACGCCGGAGTCAGCAGCGCCGCCAAGTGAATGATCTGCGTGACCTCGTACTTCTCGATCACGCGAAGCAGACTCGCCGGATCGAGCAGCGACGCCTCAGCAGTGATGACCTCGCTGGTCCGGTGGCCGAGGACACGCTGCCAGCGAGTGAGGGCGGGGTGCGGGTCGACCACCACGGGTCGGGCTCCGTGTTGCAGCAGATCGCGCAGCACCCAGGTGCCGATGAAGCCGCTGCCGCCGGTAACGAGGACTGTTTGTGACACGCGAGCCTCATCGGTTGGAAAGATGTGGACGGAAGACGGCAATCAGCGGCTCTCTGGATAAGTCCCGCCACACGCTTCGCCATAGTCTGTGCCAGAGGGGATCAATTCCTGAAGGTCGGCATGCGACCTCACCAAGATCCCATCACCCCGCCACGGGCATTTCGCGGGCAATACAGGCATCCCCGGAGTTGCTGACCGGGGGAACGACTGTCTTCGATAGTTCACCTCGCTGAAGAATCCTCCGACCGGAGGTCGACTGCCGCTGCCGGGCATCCGCCAGAATTGCGGCTATGTCGCCGCCGAACTTATCGGAGAGCTGTTCACGAATCGCGTGAATATCTCTGATCGTCGAATCGCTACTGGAAGAGTTGTGTGTCATCGTCCACCATTTCCTCGGGAGTACCGATGAGTGGAATGGTTTGTCCCAGATCGTTCAGCACTGCGTGAATTCTAGGCAGAATCCTCGCATTGGCAATGTGCGTGCAGTTCCACGTCAGCAGATAATCGACCCGATGGAACGCCGCGATCGCGATGTGCAGGGCATCGAACTGTGCCTTCTTGGGTAGTATCGCTCGCGACATGATTTCGTCGGCAATGTTCTGAATCTCATTATCCAAGGCAAGCAACGGCAGATCCCGAAGGTATTCCAGCCGCTCACCCGCGAGAGTCGGATCACCGAGAGACGCTTCATCAATCACATACTGCGACGTGACCAATTCATAGTTGGCTCGTTCCTCGTCCCACCAACGTCTGGTCAGAAGCTGACGCGCAGCCGCCACCACATGAGCCGCTGGACGCTGCTTCAGGTAACTGACCACGGAGGTTTCAATGGAGACGGAGAGCATTGTCGGCCCTTAATGCTGAGTGGAGTACGGATGTTCTAACACTACAGCGCACTATCCATAAATCGCAAGAGAA
>JAYTFV010000077.1:0-6602 GCA_043734065.1 Planctomycetota bacterium | reverse complement strand
CCGATGGGTGGTGCGGTGGAGCGAGATGACCCGTAAACATCCGACCAGATGTAGCTGCGTTCGCCAGAACGCGGGTTGCCGGAACCGGCGTTCAAACACAAGATTCGAATGCCGACATCTCTCGGCATCCCAGACTGCCGAAAGCATTCGCCCGCGTTCTGGCGAACGCAGCTACGCCTTTTGGACAGATTTACACAAATCCGGAATGGGATGCGATGCCGTCGCAGAAGTTCTTGACCTGAGTCTGTGGCGTGTGTTACTAAGTGGTATCGGCGGATTCGGCCTGTTCTGGGTTGGAACCGTTCGGGGGTTACAACCGGCAGGATTTCCCCAAATTTCCATCGCTGGCGTCTCTCCTTCCCCTCCCATTCACCCACTCGCATTAGAATCTGAACGGACAGAACAGCAGACTGTCTATTCATTGTCCTTCCGCGAACTGAGAGTCAACCCATGTGTGGAATCGTCGGCTATGTGGGTCACCGCGATGTCACGGAATTCCTGCTGGAAGGTCTGCACCGGCTGGAGTACCGAGGCTATGACAGTGCGGGGATTGCGGTCATCGGGAAAGACGGCGTTGCGGTCCGCAAACGCATGGGCAAGGTCGTCGAACTCAGCAACCTGCTCGACGCCTCACCCGTGTATGGCCAGACCGGCATCGGCCATACCCGCTGGGCGACGCACGGCGAGCCGTCGGACCTCAACTCGCACCCGCACACCGGCGGTAACGGCGAGGTCATCGTCGTTCATAACGGCGTGATCGAGAACTACCAGACGCTGAAGAACCAGTTGATGGAACTCGGCTACACGTTCCGCTCGGCCACCGATACCGAAGTCATCGCCCATCTGATCGCCCACCATTACGAAGAACAGCAGACGCTGGGCGAAGACCCGAAAGATGTGCGGACCTGCCTGAAAGCGATCGAGGTTTCGCTCCGCAAGCTCAAGGGGACGTATGGCCTGGGCGTGATGTTCCGCGACCATCCCAATCTACTGATCGGGGCCCGCAACGGCAGCCCGCTGGTGGTCGGAGTCGGCAAGGGAGAATACTTCCTGGCCAGCGATGCCAGCCCGCTCGTGGGTTACACCACCGAGGTGATTTACCTCTCCGATCACGAGATCGCGGTCCTCACGCCCGACCGGATCGACCTGCTGCACCGTGATACGGGTCGCATGTCCCCCTCGATCCAGACGCTCAACCATGTCTCCGCCGACCTCGACAAGAACGGCTACGACCACTACATGCTCAAGGAGATCTTCGAGCAGCCGCAAACCATCGAGAACGCCATCCGGGGTCGCCTGGATGATGACGAGGCCACCGCGCGCTTCGGCGGCTTGAACCTCACTCCGCAACAACTCCGCCGCATCGACCGGATCGTGTTGACCGCCTGCGGAACGAGCTGGCATGCCGGGATGGTCGGGGAATACCTGATCGAGGAATTCGCCCGCCTGCCGGTCGAGGTCGAGTACGCCAGCGAGCTGCGGTATCGCAACCCGCCGATGTCCGACCGCACGATGGTGTTCGCGATCACGCAGTCGGGCGAGACCGCCGATACGCTGGCGGCGATGCGGGAATGCAAGCGCAAGGGGCTGCCGACGCTGGCGATCTGCAACGTCGTCGGCTCGTCGATCGCCCGCGAGGCGGACGGCGGGATCTATCTGCACGCCGGTCCGGAGATCGGCGTCGCCTCGACGAAGGCGTTTACGTCGCAGGTCACGGTGATGACCTTACTCGCTCTGTTCCTGGGGCGGATGCGAAGTCTGTCGTACTCGGCGGGCAAGCGGATCATCGACAATCTGCGTCGCATGCCGGAACTGGCGGCCCAGGCCCTCGAATGCAACGATGCGGTGCAGGCCATCGCCGAGAAGTATTACCAGCGCGAGAACTTCCTCTACATGGGGCGGCTGTACAACTTCCCGGTCGCCCTCGAAGGGGCTCTCAAGCTCAAGGAGATCAGCTACATCCACGCCGAGGGCTACCCCGCCGCCGAGATGAAGCATGGCCCGATCGCTCTGATCTCGCCCGAAACTCCGAGTGTGTTCGTGGTGCCCAAGTGTGCCATCTACCCGAAGGTCATCAGCAACATCGAAGAGGTCAAGGCCCGCAAGGGTCCGATCATCGCCATCGCCTGTCAGAGCGACGAGACGATCGCCGACCTTGCCGACGATGTGATCTACGTGCCGGACTGCGATGAGTTCCTGCAGCCGATCCTGACCGCCATCCCGCTCCAGCTCCTAGCCTACCATATCGCCGTCCTGCGGGGCTGCAACGTGGATCGACCGAGGAATCTGGCGAAGAGCGTGACGGTGGAGTGAGGGGAGAAGTTGTCAGTTGTCAGTTCTCAGTGTGAAAGCCCACCGGTTGCAACCGGTGGGCTTGTCCCTCCCCTCCTCCCCTCCTCCCCTCCTCCTTGCCCCACTCTCTTCACCTCCCGGTTCTCCTGCACGAAGTCCTCGATCACCTCGATCTCCGACCGGGCTTGACCGTCGTCGACGGCACCGTCGGAGCTGGCGGTCACAGTCGCAAGATCGTCGAACGCATCGCCCCAAACGGCCAGCTGATCGGTATCGATCGCGACCCGATGATGCTCGCCTTCGCCAACGAGAAGCTGGCTCTCGTCTCTCCTCCCTCGTCACTCGTCTCTCTGGTCCACTCCAGCTACATCGATCTGCCCGAGGTGCTCCACTCTCACGGACTGACTCAGATCGATCGCCTGCTGATCGACTTGGGCTTGTCCTCCGATCAACTCGCCGACCGCGAACGAGGCTTCGGCTTCGCAGCCGGTGGCGCGCTCGACATGCGGTTCGACACGCGGTCGGGCATCTCGGCAGCGGAGTTCCTCCGCACTGCCAGCGTCGATGAAATCACCCGCGTCTTTCGGGACTGGGGTGAGGAACCCGCAGCTGCCCCGCTGGCCCAGGCCATCGTCGGGAGTCGCAAGTTCGAACCGGTCGAGACGGCTGCCGATCTGGTGGCGGTCGTCGAGCGCGTCCTCAAGGTCCGCGACACGCAGCAGGGGAGCCACCCGGCGACCCGCGTGTTTCAGGCCCTGCGGATTCATGTGAACCGCGAGTTGGACCAGTTGACGAGGTTCCTCGACACGGTCCTGCCCAGCGTCCTTAAGCCTGGTGGTCGGGCGGTGATCATCACTTTTCACTCGTTGGAAGACCGGATCGTCAAACGGGCGTTCCGCGATTCTGAGGTGTGGGAGATCGTGACCAAGAAACCGGTCGTCGCCAGTCCGACTGAGGTCCGCCTCAACCCCCGATGCCGCACCGCCAAGCTGCGGTGCGTGATCAGGAAGTAGCTGCGTTCGCCAGAACGCGGGCTGCTTGGAACAGACTTCCGAAGTCTTCGGAGACTTCGGAGGTCTTTCGAATGCCAACCATCAGGAGAACGTCATGAACGGATTCATGTCCCCCCGTCTTCATCGAGCCGGAAGCGTCAGCGCCCGGAGCCTCGTCGCGCTGGCCCTCGCGAGCTGGCTGGGATTCAGTCCCGTGTCCGCCCAGGAGGCCGAGGCCCCCACGGCCCCGCCCGCGCTGCTCAGCGAGGACACTCCCGCCGAACTCCTCCCGATTGCGGACGCCCCGCCCGCCCCGCTGGCTCATCCAGTGAAGGTGCGGCCCGCCAGACCCGTCGCCAGGCCTGTCGTCAGACCGGCCCAGACTTCGAAGGGGCGATGGGGCCGATCCACGCAGCCGATTCCCACGCGGATTCGGGACGAGGATAACGCCGGTCGCAGACTCGCTCAGGCTCGCTCCGCTCCGCCCGCCTCGGTCTGGTCGGAGCCGGAAGAGGCCGAACTCGAAGCCCCCGGGCCTCGACCGATTCGCCAAGTGCAAGCCCTCGTGCCAAATGAGGGCCTCGGAGAAGTGGCCCCCATCGAAGGCACCGAGCCGCTGGCCCCACTCGACGGGGCGGCTCCCTACGAACCGGGACAGGCTCCGGAACTGGGAACAGCTCCAACGCTCGATGGGCCCGCTCTGGACCAGCCCAGCCTCGTCGCCCCTCCCGCTGAACCGGCGACTCTGGTTCCAGAACAGGCCGCCGAACCGGCCCCCCTCAACGATCGCGTCGGCCATCCCCAGCGTGTCCCCGCGAACTCCCGAGTCCAACGCACGGCAGCTGTGGACTCGGCTCCGTATAACGAGCGAGAAGCTGGTCCACACGCGGGACAGTTCGGTGCGAAGGATGCCGTCCATACAGTGGCGGCGGGCGACTCGTTCTGGACGATCTCGAAGAAGCACTACGGACTGGGCCGCTACAGTGCGGCTTTGGCCGAGTACAATAAGAGCCGCATCCCCAAGCCCGACAAGATCAAGCCGGGGATGAAGGTCATCGTCCCGCCGCTGGAGACTCTCGAACAGAAGTACGAACGCTTGATCTTCGGGGCCGCCGCATCCCTCTCGAAAGAAGAGGCCGCAGCCCCGGTGAAGTCGGGCTTCTTCCTCGACGCCCAAGGGCAGCCGATGTACCGCGTCGGCGAGGGCGATACCCTGGGCAGCATCGCCCAGGACCACCTTGGTCGGTCGTCGCGTTGGACTCGGATCGTCGAACTCAATCGCGAGTCGCTGAAGGATCCGGACGACATGAAGCTGGGGATGATTCTGCGATTGCCCGCGGATGCCAGCGAGGCGGTCCAGGCGAAGTAGAACGGAATTCATTCCGTTCCGAAGGCCCCGCTCAAACGCAGGCGAGCCGGGCGGCGTCAGCCCCCGGACTTGTGAGGCGGGCGTCAGAGTCCGGAGGCTGACGCCCTTCGGCTCGCCTGATCGGCTCGCCGTGAGCGTACCAAACTCGGCGATTCCCCCTCATTCCAATCCCCCCAAACTTCCGCCCGTTTCACCAGGCCACCCCATGCCTCCCGTGCCGGTTCCGCTCCCCGTGACGATCGCGTACACGGGGTTCGTGCTAGTGTTGGTGGTCAAGTATTGGCCGGTGTATGGGCCACGGAACTTTCTCTACTTCTGTGACATCGCGCTGCTGACGACGTTGGTCGCGCTGTGGGGCACGCTGCCGCTGCTGGCCAGTATGGGAGCGGTCGGCATTCTGGTTCCCCAGGCACTGTGGATGTTCGACTTTCTGGTGCGGCTGACGACCGGGAGGCACGTCGTCGCGGGCCTGACGGAGTACATGTTCGATCCCCGAAAGGATCTGTTCCTGCGATGTCTGTCGTTGTTCCACTTCTGGTTGCCGATCGTGCTGTTCTGGCTGGTCTGTCGCTGGGGGTATGATCCGCGTGCGTTTGAGTACCAGTGTGCCTTAGCCTGCGTCGTGCTGATCGCGTCCTATCTGCTGACGAGCAGCCCGACCGGGCCCGCAGAGAACGTCAATAAGGTCTTCGGACCGGGGGCGGGGACGTTCCCACTGGCGGAGCGGGGGCCGGTGCTGAGGTTCCTACTGACCTACCGGCTGTTGTGGATATTGGTCCTGATGGCGATTCACTGTTTCCTGATCATCGGGCCGACCCATTTGGTCCTGAAGAGGTTCGTCCGCTCGGCATCGAGTGTCTGGTAGCTGCCCCTCGCCAGAGGGCGGGCACATACGCCCAGTCGCCCACATTCTGGCGAAACGTGGCCACGACAGAATGTCTCACTTCCGCCCGTATGAAGTTTAGTCCGCCCGGTGGAGGGGACATACTGGCGGGCATCCCAGTCGTGCGCGGCTCTGAAAAGTAGGCAGTGGCAGGAATTCATTACGAAGGCACGGAGACACGGAGAAATCCAGTCGTTCCGCATGGTCGGCTTGAACAGGATCAACAGGATTGGCAGGATGAATCCCACCGCCAGGTAGACTGCTTGCGAGTCATCCAATGAATCCTGGACATCCTGTCTCCACCTCTTCGTCAGCCGCTTGCTGAGGGCACTCGAACGAGGTTCTCCTCCGTGCCTGTGTGTCTCCGTGGCGAAATTCTGGCGACTTTTCTGACGCACACACCCGCGCCGGTCCCCGTGCAGCGAACTGCAGCGCATCGCGGCCCCGGGAGAGTCGAACGACAGGCGATCCCCTCCCTGGGGGACAAATTCCAGATCAGACCGGCAGGAGATGCCGATCAGCGCGCCTCCCAAATCCGCGCATTCTATTTTACTCGACCTTGGGGGACCGTTTTGGATTTTCAAAGGATGCAAATCGAATCCCGGCTTTTGCGGAATGTTCTCGAATCTCGATATGTGACGTGACGGATGTTAGCGGTTGTCAATCCGTTGGGTCATGAGTGCATTACCCGGTTGAATCAAGATGGTTCTCAAACAGTGGGGGGTCCAATGTTGCGGTCCTTCGGAAAAAGTATGGTCGTGGCTCTGGCGTGTGCGGCATCTGGCTGCTCGACCAGTTCCTGCTACGATTGTCTGGATGATTCAGTGGCCGGTTGCCACGACCATCTTGAAGCCAAGCTGGCGTGGCATCGATGCAAAAAATGCTTCTGTGAAGTCGAGTATGTCAACGACTTCCGTGATGGATTCATCGTGGGATACATCCACGTGATCAACGGGGGGGGCTGCTGTAAACCCACGTTGCCGCCGCGCAAGTACTGGAGTCTGTGTACACGCGGAAGCGACAACAACTGCCGCATCGTGGCGTGGTACAACGGGTGGAACAGCGG
>JAYTFV010000076.1:0-8879 GCA_043734065.1 Planctomycetota bacterium | reverse complement strand
CGCCATCCGGCTCGCCTGATCGGCGAGTCATGAGCGCATCAGACTCCTGTCCTCATGCCCACAACCCAATCCCTCAAAACCGTGCGCTGCCGGAGGCTGGCACCGGCCTGAAACTTGAGCAGATCTTTTGGGAATCGGCGGTCTCGGGTCCGGGCGAATCGAAGAATCCGCAAGTTCTGTTCGGGAACCTGTTGACGAAAACCGATGATTTAACATATTCCACCTTTCTCAGATCGGCAGCACTGGCCACTCGCGGGTGCTGATCGACCCGGACCCCACAGACAAGGACGTCTGGATGGCAACTTACATCTCTCCGTTGGCCTACGTGGATCCCCGTGCCCAACTCGGCGCGGAGGTCCACATTGGGCCGTTCTGCTTCATCGGTCCCGGCGTTCGGCTGGGGGCCCAGTGCCGCCTCGAAAGCCATGTCACGCTCATTGGCTGGACCACGATCGGCGAGCGGAACCGGTTCTCGCAGAACTGCGTGATCGGCGGCGAGCCCCAGGACAAATCCTATGTCCCGGGGGCCCCGACCCAGGTCATCATTGGCGATGACAACCAGTTCCGCGAAGGCGTGACCGTCAATCGCGGAGCCGAAAAAGAAGACGGCGTCACGCGGATCGACCACCGCAATCTGTTGATGTCGAACGCCCATGTGGCCCACAATTGCCATGTCTATTCCGACGCCATGCTGGTGAATGGAGTGCTGCTGGGCGGCCATGTGCATGTCCATGACAAGGCCATCATCTCGGGCAACTCGGCTGTCCATCACTTTAGCACCATCGGCACGCTGGCCTTCGTGGGCGGCTGCACCAAGGTCGTGGTCGATGTGCCGCCCTACATGCTGTACGACGGA
Organism: Planctomycetota bacterium; assembly: GCA_043734065.1. Classification (GTDB taxonomy): domain Bacteria; phylum Planctomycetota; class Planctomycetia; order Planctomycetales; family Planctomycetaceae; genus TH-plancto1. The sequence continues at coordinate 8,023 of JAYTFV010000076.1, read as the reverse complement.
GGCAGTGCCGCCGAGATTCGCACTCTGAACCTCGTCGGAATGCAACGGGCCGGGATCGGTGCCAACGCCATCACGTCGATCAAGCGGGCCTATCAGCTCCTGATTCGCCAGCATCAGCCGATGGACGAAGTGCGAAACCTGATGTCCGAGGAACTCAAAGGGATGATTCCGGTGGAACTCGGCGAACTGTTCCGGTTCCTGGACTACCAACGTCAAGGGAAGATGGGCCGTGGCCGTGAGGTGGTGCGGACGATGCCCACGAATCTGGCTCAGCCGGAGTCAGCCGCATCGCATTCCAAGGCGGCGTAAACCAGTCGGGAGGGCGAGGCTCCCGCCGAGCCGCGACGACCCAGCGACGACCAACCCCAGGAGCGGCTCGGCAGGAGCCTCTCCCTCCCATCATGAGAGACACTATCCATGAATCGATTGAAGCTCGGAGTGGTCGGCGTCGGAGCCCTCGGGCGGCATCATGCCCGCATCCTGTCCTCGTTCCCGGACGTGGAACTCGTCGCGGTCGCGGAGCCCAACGAAACACAAGGCCGCGCGGTGGCCGAATCGTGCTACTGCGAGTGGGTACACGACTTCCAGTCGCTCCTGGGGCGCGTCGATGCCGCCTCGATCGTGGTCCCGACCAGTATGCACCGCAAGGTTGCCGTCGAGTTCCTCCGGCGCGGGATTCCACTCCTCGTGGAGAAGCCCATCGCCCGTACCATCGCCGACGCCCGCGAGATGGTGGTCGCGGCGAAATCGCTCTCGGTGCCTTTGCAAATCGGCCACATCGAACGCTTCAACCCCGCGTTCCAGGCCCTCGCCAGCCGGGTCAAGTCGCCCAAATACATCCGGGCCGAGCGATACAGCAACTACGCCTTCCGCTCGACCGATATCGGCGTCGTCCACGATCTGATGATCCACGACATCGAGCTGACCCAGCACCTGGTGCAGTCCCACTTCGTCTCGGTCGAGGCGTTCGGCGTCTCGCTGGTCGGTGGCCATGAAGACGCGGTGCAAGCCCGCGTCCGCTTCGCCAACGGCTGCATCGCCGACCTCTCCGCGAACCGCGTCTGCCCCACCGCCACCCGCACGATGCAGGTCTGGTCCGCCAGCGGTTGCGTGACTGCGGACCTGCACACGCGCACGCTGACATCGTTCGGGGCGGGCTCCGACCTGCTCGCGGGACAACTCCCGTACGACCTTGGACGCCAGAAGGGAGCGGACATCAATCAGCTCAAGTCTGAGATGTTCTCCCGCTTCATCACCACCGAGTCCCCCACGATCGAGACCGTCGACGCCCTGACCCTCGAACTCCGCGGCTTCCTCGATTGCATCCGCGACCACTCGACCCCGCTGGTTGATGGAGTCGCGGGTTTGAAGGCGATCGAGCTCGCCGATGCGATCCTCAAGTCGGTCCACGCCCACCGCTGGGACGGGGCAGCCTCCGACCGCCAGGGGCCGAACGTGCTGCTCAACACCTTGGGCAGTCAGCGCGCTGCAGCCTGAGCAAAGTCAACCCGCCTCATCATCCCATCGCTCACCCTGACGCTTGGGGAACAGGAGGGCGAGGTTCTCTCGCCCTTCGACAACTCATGACGCGGGAGCCGATCCGCACCGATTATACGTCAAGGAATGGTTTCTGGCAGACTGCAGATTGCTGATCGCTGACGGCTTCTCCCGTCAGTTGCGGCTGTGCCACGCTGTGTTACAACTGGCTCTCGTCGTACGCCCGCGCCAGGAGCATCCCGACCAGCTTGATGAACCCTTCATCCAGCACAGCTCGGGAGCGAGTGCCGGTTTCGGTCGGCTGGACGGAGATGCGTAAAGCGTCGCTCTCCTTCTGGAAGGCTTTCCGCGCGAATTCCTGGCGCGAGACCTCTTTGTCATCTTCCGCAGGCAGATTGAGCCACGGCGCGGTGTGCAGGATCATCTGAAACGGATAGGCCGAGCCACCGCCGGGCATTGAGGCGTTGCCCGCGAGGATCTCATCAATGGCAGTCTTCAGATGCGGCAGCGCCTGATCCGCTCCCACGGAGAACCACAGCGTCTGGCTGCTCGTGCCGAGGTACACACTCGGCGTGCCGCCATAGGTCCGCTGCTCCTGGCGCGGCACGTTCTTGGCCGCCAGTCGATGGAACACGATCCCGTTGTGGGTGTCGGCGTTCAGTTCGACCTTGTCGAGTTCTTCGCGTCCCTGCACGGCTGTGAGGAGTTGAGCCAGCCCCTTGCCGAATGATTCGCCGCCGACGACGCGCAGGCCGCCCAGGAACACGAACTGCTTGTCACCGACCGGCTGGAATTGGACACAGAAGTCCATGTCCCCCTGTTCGGCGGTAGCCTTGAGCGAGTCAAACAGTGGGTCAACGCTGGGGGCGGTGCCTTCGGGGAGTTGCTTGGCGAGGCCGATCTTCAGCGCCTCGACCATCGCCACGGCGGCCTTCCGCTCGCGCTTGTCCATCTTCCAACTGGCCGAGACGGTCAGCGGTTGTCCATCATTAAACAACGGGGAGAAGTACGACTTGCGACCGGCCAGATTCTGCGAGTGCTTGGCCAGTTCGCTGTCGGGCGTGGCGTCCATCAGCAGTTCGATCTCGACGTTCTTGCGCTCCCGCGAGGCATCGATCCCGAGTTGGAGTTGCTCGCACTGGGTCATGATCTGCTCGATGAACTCGACGGTACTGAGCCCGTTGGCCCGCCGCATCTTGTATCCGGCGTCGGACTCCGAGTCTCGCTGTTGCAGTTGGGCTTCGGTACTCTGACGCAGGAAGGTCAGCAGGACGGTGCGAATCGTGAGCGGGATGTTCTTGACGAAGGCTGACACACCGAGGTCGTACTTGGCGGCCATCGGCTCAGCGATGGCGGCGGGTTCGGGCAGTTCGGCTTCGAGCATGTGTTTGTTGCTGTCGTTCGTGAGATACGCGTACCCCTTCTTGAGGACACAGTAGAAATTCTGCCGCCGCCCTTTGAGTTCGTAGTGCCCCTCCTTGCCATCGACTTTGTGCGGTTTCACCGGTCCCGCCTCAACGATCTTCATCAGGTCTTCAATCCCATCCACCGGGACATAGACCACCGGCGTGGGAGTCGGCGGCAATCCGGGGGCCAGGAACAGCATCACGCCGAACGGCTTCTGGCGGTTCATCCCCTTCAGGTCGCCAATCGTGTTGGCGATGAACCCCGTCACCAGATTCATCATGTCGGGGCGTTCGGCAGCCTGGAACATATAGTCGACATCAGTCAGCACCCGATCGATGCTGGCGATGTTCACGACGAGGATGGGGAGCTGCGGGCCTTCGGGAACCGGCTTCTCGACCGGGGTCGTGGAGCGAGGTGCCGGTGTTGCCGGGGGATTGGGTTGGGCGATGCCCAGCGACGGGCCGCTGAGAACTCCGAGGGAGAAACAGGCGGCGAGCAGCCAGGAGCAACGAATGGGTGAGGTCATAACCAGGGTCTTTCGGCGGTGAGTGACGAAGCTCCGCGAGGGTGGCCGGGCGCTGCACGCCTGACAACCATGCAGTGTACCCTACCACGGCGGATGGCGTTTCAGCGAGTCGGCCAGAATTGCCGGTTCCTGCTGCGCGGGAAGACTTCGCCCACCAAACCCCAGCGAGCGGGCGGATGTCGGTCCCCCGTGCCCGGGTGACGCGACCGAACGCAGCCGCGCGGAAGGATAGTTGGTCGCCGAGCCACACGGCGGACTTACGTCCGCCGCTCGCTGTCGCACTGTCGGACCTAACTCTCGTCGCCGGTCCAGAGCATCCTCCATCGCTGACGCGTCGGGTGCTGGAACAGTGGCTCGCCGCGTAGGCGGAGATCCTCGATTCGTAGCAATTCACTACGCCGAAAGAGGGATCGAAGTTGACAACGCCTTTGTAGCGCCGCGAAAATGCGGTAGTGGGTTGCGTCGATCACCCCCTTTGAGGACATCGGGCGTGCGACTCGCCGCCGTGTCATTGGCGTTCTGGACGAGGCTTTCACAGGGGCTGACCATGCTGACATCCGTTCGCTTCGGTCCCCGCGATCACGGCCAACTGGTCAGTGACGCCGAATTACAGACCGCCGAGTTTCGGTCTGGCTACGACTATGAAGTCATCTCGGGGAGGCTCTACGTGTCACCGGCCCCGAATTTCGAACATGACACGATCGAGAAGCATGTCTTCGGTCAGGTCTTTCTTTACTCTCGCCAGCATCCCAACGTGGTGGCCTATGTCACCGACCGGGCGCGTGTGTTCGTGCCGGGTTCTCACAAGACAACGGCTCCCGAACCGGACTTGGCGATCTATTCCCAGCGGCCGACCTCGGACTGGCGCGATGCCTCTCCGTTGATCGTGGGCGAAGTGCTGCGCGGTGAGGATGTGGACAAAGACCTGTTCCGCAACGTCGACCTCTATCTGCGCGTCCCGTCGATTCAGGAATATTGGGTGTTCGACATTCGTAACGACGCCAAACGCCCCCAGTTGCTCGTTCACCGGCGCGAGATCGACCACTGGAACGTCATAGAATTCGGCCCCGACGCCCTCTATGAGACCCCTTGGCTACCCGGATTGAAGTTGACGATCTCGCCCTGACGATTTCGCCATCTCGATGTAATCGGCGCGATGAGATTCGGGAAGTCGTGGACCGGTCAGCTATTCCAGGCCGCACTCCGCAGGAAGACTTCGCCCACAAAACCCCAGCGAGCGGGCGGACGTTAGTCCCCCGTGCCCGTGTGATGTGTACAGCCAACACGGGCTCGCTGAGACATGATAGCGTCGAGCAGCACGGCGGACTTACGTCCAGCCGCTCGCTGTCGCACTGGAGGACGGGCAAATGTGCCCGTCCCACGGCGGACTCACGAGGTGGAGCGTCGTGCCACAATCTGGACTCAATCGGCAGAACTGACCTGTCGGCGGACCGGTTCGCTCGGTTCCACGGACCCTCGCTGGACAGGTTCCAAAGGCTTCCGGTATCACTCGCCTCCCTGATCGACCGACCCGCCGTGTGATGAGTCGATCGATCCGTGCCCGTCCGTCCCCTCACTCCTGCGGAGCCCCGCATGCCGTCGCAGCCGCACGTCATCCGCGATGTGGTCTCGAACCGCTTCAGCCTGGCTATGCCCGTGCTGATCGTGGGGGCGCTCTTGGTGCTGATTGCACCACTCCCGGCGATGGTGATGGACGTGCTGCTGGCGGCGAATCTCACGGTCTCCTTGATCGTGTTATTGACCGCGATTCAGATTCGCAACCCGCTCCAGTTCAGCACGTTCCCGTCCATTCTGCTGGGGACGGCTCTCATCCGGCTGGTTCTCAATGTTGCGTCGACCCGGCTGATCCTGACCCAGGGAGCCACTGCGGGGAGCCACGCCGCGGGCGATGTCATTCACGCCTTTGGACAGTTTGTAGCTGCCGGGTCGCCAGCCGTCGGGATCACGATCTTTGTGATTCTCGTCGCGATTCAGTTTCTGGTGATTACCTCGGGAGCCACGCGGATCAGCGAAGTCGGTGCCCGGTTTGCCCTCGATGGCATGCCCGGTCGCCAGGCCGCCATCGACGCTGACCTCCATGCGGGACTGCTCTCCCGCGATGAGGCCATTCACCGCCGCCAACAGTTGGTCCGCCAAGCCGACTTCTACGGTGCGATGGACGGGGCCAGCAAATTCGTGCGCGGCGATGCCGTGGCCGGTTTGCTGATTACGGCAATCAACATCGGTGTCGGACTGTTACTGGGCGTGTTCGAGCATGGCATGTCGGTCTCCGAGGCGTTCACGGTCTTCACGACGCTGACCATCGGCGATGGTCTGGTGGCTCAACTCCCCGCGTTCCTGATCGCCTTGGCCGCCGGTCTGATCGTGACCCGGACCTCGGTCGACTGCGACCTGCCCCAGGAAACCGTTACGCAAATCTTCCAGCACTCGCGAGTGCTGTACATCACAGCTGTCGCTCTGTCGGTCCTCGCGTTCACCGGATTACCGCTGCTGCCGATGATGACGTTTGCATTCGGCTGTGCGTGTCTGGGTTGGTTGATTGATGAGAATCCGGTGACAACGCCGACCACGAACAGCCCCGCGACCTCATCGTCTCGGGCACAACCACAGCACTCGGTCCAGGTCTCGACCTCGTCCGCTCACATCGCCAGCGATCCCAAGGCCCAACTCCACGTCGAGCCACTGCAACTCGACCTGGGTGTCGGGTTGGTGCGGCTCGCCGACGCGGAAGTCGGCGGCGATCTGCTGGTGCGCGTGACCCAACTGCGGATGCGGATCGCGGAGCAACTCGGGTTCATCCTGCCCAAGGTGCGGATTCAGGACAACCTGCACCTCGAACCGTTCCAGTACCAGATTCGTCTGCGCGAGGCGTGCGTCGCTCGCGGCGTGATCGACCCGGATGCGGTGCTGGCCGTTGAGACCAGCGATTCGATCGGCAGCCTCAATGGCGAGCCGACCAGCGAACCGCTCACAGATCGGATGGCATGGTGGGTGACCGGCGATGAAGTTGACCGCGCGAAGTCGCTCGGGTTCCAGGTCATCGAGCCGCAACAGGCCATCGCCAATCACTTGGCCGCTGTCGTCCATCGCCACTCGGAAGAACTCCTCACCCGGCAACAGGTCCACGCGCTGGTTGAGAACCTCTCACAGCGATCACCCCAACTGGTGTCGGAAGTTCTGCCGCTGGTTCCGGTGGCCAAGATGCACCGCGTGTTGGCGTTGCTGCTGCGGGAGCAGGTGCCGATCCGCGATCTGGAAACGATCATCGAGGCCCTCGGCGATCATGCCGAGTCAGCCCGCGATTTAGCCGACCTCGTCGAGAAGGTGCGGCGCTCCCTGGCCCGCACGATCTGCCAACAGTTCCGCACCAGCGACCGCCGACTTGTCGCCCTGACGCTCTCCCGAGAGCTGGAAGACGAACTCGCTGCGCTGCTGCGAATCTCTCCCGCCGATCCACTCGGCGCGTGGCCGTCTCGCCAGCGACAAGTGGCCACCGATGCCATCGATATGGCGGTCGGCCAGTTGCGAGATCGCGGCTTGCCGGGCGTACTCGTCTGCCGGGCCGAGCTGCGGATGCTGGTGAAACAACTCACTCAATACTCCACGCCGCATCTGGCTGTGCTGAGTCAGGCCGAGATGACCCGCGACACGGAAGTCGTGATCGCGGGGCAGGTAGAGTCACAGACCGAGGCACAACACACCGTGGGAGTTTGAGTGTTCGTCGAGATCGGGGCATCTAGGAGTGTCGTCTTTCGCTCCGCGAAAGAACGCCCTTTCGCGGAGCGAAAGGCGACACTCTCCCGAGAACCGAAATCGCGATCGACTTGAACTCCCGTTCCCATCCACCGATCGACACCCGCGACAAGGCTGACGAGGCAAGCTCTGAGAACCTGGAAATCACCGCGTTTGTAAAAATGCAACGATTGCAACGATTCTCCGAATTCTTCCGAAGTCCCGGTCGCGGAATGTCGATCACAAAGATAGCCGGTTTTCCGACAGGGGTTGGCTCATGGGTTCACTGAACCTGCGAGTGACCCATCGGAACGACCGAGGCACCGCCGGACACGAGGTCCGGTCTGAGCGACTACGGAGAAGTCCATGAGCATCAAGGCCACCGCTGAAGACGTCCAGCAATACTGGCTCGATTACCGGGCCCAGCCGACGGAAGAGCTGCGGAATCGTCTCATCGAGAACTATTTCCAACTCGTGAAGTTCAACGCCGAACGAGTCTGGCAGAAACTCCCGGATGGGGTCGATCTGAACGACCTGATCTCGGCAGGGGTGTTCGGGTTGATGGACGCGATCGATGCGTTCGACCTGGACCGCGGCGTGAAGTTCGAGACCTACTGCGTGCCGCGTATTCGCGGAGCAATGCTCGACGAACTCCGCACGATGGACTGGGTGCCGCGTCTCGTCCGCAGTAAGGCCAGCAAGCTCGAAGCGGCCCGCAAGGAAATCGAAGCCCAGACCGGTCGCCAGCCGACCGAAATCGAACTCGCCGCCAAGCTGCAGATCACGCTGGAAGAGTTCGACAAGATGAAGTCGGAGGCGAGTGCGGTCTCCCTCGTCAGT
>JAYTFV010000075.1:0-4906 GCA_043734065.1 Planctomycetota bacterium | reverse complement strand
ATGGCGGCTTGGTCGATCTCGTGGACATCGGCGCGACCCAGGAGAGCGGCACCAACCGCTCCGTCGCGCGGGGCCAGGGCCTCGACCAGCGGCAGGCGGCCCTTGTACCCCGTCATCCCGCATTCCGGACAACCCACCGCGACGCACGCACGCTGCACCGGCCATCCCAACAGGTCCGCCTCGTCCGTTGATTCACGATGACACGCACACAGCGTCCGCACCAGCCGCTGTCCGAGAACACCGAGCAACCCGCTCTTGAGGATGTACGGCTCGATCCCCATATCGAGCAGCCGCCCGCACGCCTCCGCCGCTCGCCCGGCGTGAAACGTCGTCAGCACTTGATGCCCGGTCAGGGACGCCTGGAACACGATCTCGGCTGTGACCTTGTCGCGAATCTCGCCGACCATCAGGACTTCCGGGTCTTGCCGCAACAGTGACTTCAGCCCGACCTCGTACGTGAACCCGGCGTGCGGTTGAATCTGCGACTGAGCCACGCCGGGGACCAGAGCCTCGATCGGGTCTTCGAGGGAACACAAGCTGCGGGGCGTGAGGCTTTGCAACTGAATCTGCCGCAGGGCCGCGTAGAGTGTGGTCGTCTTCCCCGCCCCGGCGGGTCCGCTGACCAGGAGGATACCCTGTGGCTGGGCCAACCACGCGATGCACTGCAACAGCACATCCGCCGGGAAGTGCAGGTCGTCCAGGTTGAGGAACTTCCCCGACCCGACGAAGAGCCTCACGACCGCCTTCTCGCCATGCACCGTGGGGAAGGTGCTGACCCGCATCTCGACCTGCGAATCGGCCCCGTCCCCGGTATGGCGGATGCGGCCCTCTTGAGGCAGGTCTGTCCGATAGGTCAACAGTTCGGCCAGCACCTTGAGCCGCGACACGATGTTCGACGCCGCACTCTCGATGCACGCGACCGGTTGCAACAGCCCATCAATCCGGCACAGGACATCCAACTGCCGCTTGGCATTCGGGACCAGATGCAGATCGCTCGCCCGTGCCTCGCGGGCATGATCGAGCAGCAGCTGGACGACCTCGACGGCGAACTTCTCCGACTTCGGGTCGAGGCGGGCGAGGCGTTCGAGGAGTGAGTGGGAGAGGGGTTTCACAGGGCGAATCCAGATGGCGAAGGGATACCAGAGGTTATCCGGCGGATCGGCGAGACACCACCGGTGAGAGGTGAACCTCCCAATGGCCCGTCCCTTCACCAGAGAGCGGAAATGTGAGTCAAAGAACCCGCGTTCTGGCGAACGCAGCTACTGCAAACACCTCGTTCATCGCCGCATGGGGGCTATCCATTTGTCAATCCCCCCCGGCTGGACTGGTTCTTGGGGGAGTTTCCGAGGTATATTACGGAAGCCTCGACGAATGTTCCGGTCACTGCTGCGGTGAATGTTCGGGGTCGTGCCGATTGGAGTTGTCTCCCGATGGGCACGCGGGAACCGGTGTCTGGCTCTGTTTCTCGGTGAGGCGGATATGATTGCTCGCTGGATGTTGGCGGTTTGTCTGGTCGGGGGACTGCTCGTGGCGGCGGCAATGGCAGCTGTGACTCCGGAGCAGAAGAAAGAAATCACCGAGGTCAATCTCTCGATGAAGCCGGTGGCGACGCATATCCGTAAGAAGGAATATGCGGAAGCGGAAGAGCTTCTCAAGGCGGCTGAGACCAAAATCGAAGAGATTGCCAAGTCGGCGAGCATCGAGCCGACCGACAAGGCGTTCACCCTCGTCCACAAGACCATCGCCGGTCATCGCAAGACTCTCGACAAGGCGCAGGGCAAGACCCCGGCTGCGGCCAACAAGAACCAGGGAGTGAGCTTCACCAAGGACATCGCCCCTCTCATCAACGAGAAGTGCCTCGGCTGCCACGGAGCCACGATGCAGTCGGGCGGGCTGCGGCTCGACACGTTTGCCAACTGGAAGAAGGGGGGCAAGAGCGGGCAGCTGCTGACTCCGGGCGTTCCGGAAGAGAGCCTGATCGGGATCCGGATGGCGACCGAAGACATGAACCTCCGTATGCCGAAGAATGCCGCCGCCATCGACCAAGCCAAGCTGACGGTCCTCGCGAACTGGATCAAACAAGGGGCTGTTTTCGATGGGGACAGCGAAGACACGGCTCTGGGCAAGCTGAAGACGGCCAAGGAAGCCAAGGAGCAGGAGTCCTCGATCAAGATCGTCAAGCCGAAGGGGACCGAGAAGGTGTCGTTCACGAAGGATGTGGCCCCGTTCATGGCGAATCTGTGCCTGCGGTGCCACTCGGGAAACAATCTGCGCGGCGGTCTGTCGCTGGAGACGTTTTACGACATGATGAAGGGCGGCGACAGCGGACTGGTCGTGCTGCCGGGTGCGCCGCGCGAAGATAGTCGGCTCTTCCAATTAACGGGAGGCTTGGATAAGAAGCTCCGCATGCCGAATGACAACCAGAGCCGCATCACGCGGCAAAACTACGAAGACCTCAAGACCTGGTTCGACGAAGGCTGCGTCTATGACGGCGTCGATCCCAAGACTCCGCTCCGCAGCTTCGTGAAGACCGCAGCCCAGATGGAGATGGAAAAGGCGTCCACACTCTCCCCCACGCAGTTCAATGCCCTGCGTCAGGAGAAGACGGCGGCGATGCTCAAGAAGGCGTTCCCCAATGACACCGCTGTCATCCTGGAGAGCGACGATCTGCTGATCTCCGGCAACGCCCCCGAGACCCGCTTGAAGCAGGTCGAAGAGTGGGCCAAGGTCCAGGTGGCTTCCCTCCGCAAGGGTTTCGCTGCCCCCGCTGGACAGCCATGGAAGGGACGCCTCGCGATCCTCGTGATGAAGGACCGTTTCAGCTACGAAGAGTTCAGCCAGACTATCAACGGACGTCCCGCCCCCGAGGGGATGCAGGGGAATGTCGTGATTACATCGACATTGGATGACGCCTACCTGGTCCTCGAAGATGTGGGCGATGAAGTGACCACGAAGTCGCCCGGCCTGCGGGTGAATCTGATCGATCATCTGACCGGGGCCTATCTGCGGCGCACCGGGGTGAATCTCCCCAACTGGTTGCTGCGCGGGACCGGGTTGTCACTGGCCACGAAGGTTGCCGGAAAGAACGCCTTCCTGGAAGCCATGCCGAAAGAGGCTGCGGCGATTGTACCCACGCTGGGCAGTCCACAGGATGTGTTTGTCGACGCGTCGTTTTCACCGAACATGATCGGTGCGGTGGGACTCACCTTGGTCGAGTACCTGATCACGAACGGCGGCAATGCGAAGTTTGGCGAACTGGTCAAGTCTCTCGAATCGGGGACAGCGATCGGGGAAGCTGTGACCAAGTGCTACGGCATGGACAGTGCCACCCTGGGCGGTCGGTTCCGGGACGCCCTGAAGAGTAAGTAGCAGAGAGTAAGTAGCAGAGAGCAAGTAGCAGAGAGCAAGTAGCAGCATGGCGGTCGATTGCTTGGTGATCGGCGGAGGGGTGATCGGTCTGACCACGGCCTGGAGACTCGCCCAGCAGGGTCTTACCGTGCGGGTCTGCGACCAGTCGACGCCGGGACGCGAGGCGTCCTGGGCGGGGGCGGGGATACTGCCGCCGGGTTATCTCGGTTCCGTGAGCGGCCCGGCGCTAGCCGCCGGTTCTTCGCCAACCGAAATACTCCCATCGGTGGTTTCAACCACCGCAGCCGACCCCTTGACCCGTCTCACCGCGCTCACGTGTTCACTGTGGCCGGAGATGTCAGCAGAGCTTCTCGCCGCCACCGGGATTGACAACGAGTTCCACCGCTGCGGCGGCTTGGAGTTGGCCGTCGGGACGCGTGATGAGTTGATCGCCGCCCGCTCACACTGGGACGCGATCGGGGCGAGGACCGAATGGTTGGACCCCGCCGAGGTTCGCGAACTCGAACCGGCGTTCTCGGGCCGCGAGCCAGCGTTCCTGCTCCCCGATCTGCGTCAGGTCCGCAACCCGCGCCACCTCGCGGCACTGCTGCGGGCCTGCGAACTCGCGGGCGTCGAGGTCACTCCCGACTGCCCCGTCACCGGTTGGACCTCGCATCCCGGACGACTCACAGCCGCTGTCACTCCACACGGCGAGATCGCCGCCGGACAGTTCTGCGTCACGGCGGGGGCTTGGTCGTCTCAGTTGTTGGCCCGCGCGGGCGTGACGCTCGATGTCATCCCCGTGCGCGGCCAGATCGTGCTGCTGGAGCCGTCGGCGGTCCGGCTGACGCGCGTGATCGAGCGCGACAAGCGTTACCTCGTCCCCCGCCGCGATGGCCGGATTCTGATCGGCTCGACCGAGGAACTGACCGGGTTCGAGAAAGTCAACACCGATGAGGGAATCAGCGGCCTGCTGGAGTTCGCATTTGAGATCTGCCCGGCCCTCCGAGAGGCCCGCATCGAGCAATGCTGGTCCGGCCTGCGCCCCTGTGCCGTGCGGGGCCGCCCCTGTATCGGCCCGGTCCCCGGCTGGGAGAACCTGCTGGTCGCCACCGGACACTTCCGGTCGGGTCTGCACCTGTCGCCCGCCACAGCGGAGATGCTGGTGTCGCTGATGCAGGGGCAGAGCCTGAGTCCGGAGTGGGCGGCGTTCGGGGTTTGAGTGAATACTGTATGTGGGACGACGCTCCGCGTCGTCACTCACGACGCGGAGCGTCGTGCCACAATGGCCAAGAGGAGCCGCACGGCCCGACGGCGAATGCGACTCCTCTGTGGTGGCTTAACGACGGGCGGGGTTAGCGACCGCGACCTTCCCCGTCACGAGGGCCATCCCCGCGCGGGCCTTCGCCGGGTCGGTGATCCGGTCCGGGGCTGTGTTCACTAGCGGGTCCGCCTTCAGGGTGAGGGCCACCGGGGTGACGGTCTCCGCCTTCGCGCGGTGAGCCTTGTCGCCTTTCAGCGCCGGGTCGACCGGGGCCAGGACGATGCTCGCCCCACG
>JAYTFV010000074.1:0-3205 GCA_043734065.1 Planctomycetota bacterium | reverse complement strand
CTGAAGCTCTCCGGCCCCGCCAGCGAGAACCTGCTCCCCTCCGGTGGGTTTGACGACAGCGACAGCGTACTCGTCGGCTGGATCAGAACCTCGGGGTTGCCCGCAGACTCTCCGATTATGACGACAGCTGCTGTCGTGGGTCCACTGGGAGCATCGTATTTGCACCTGGGGGCCGGGGTCACACTCGGCGGCAAAACGCCTGTGGTGATTGTCGAACAGACCCCCGTGACGCTGTCGAGTCCGCCGATCCCTGTCCAGGCCGGTCAGATCATTCGCGTGCGAGGCCGGATTCGGATCAAACAGCCCCTAGATGCGACCAGCGATGGACTGCTGATCTACGACACGCTGGTGGGAACAGTCGGAGCCCTGCGGTTCCGGGAACCGACCACCAAGGGCGGCTGGCAGGATTTCGAGTTCACCCGCGAGGTCGCCCACTCCGGTGAGATGCGGCTGATTTTCGAACTCAAGGGGCTGGGGAACGTCTGGCTGGATGACCTGCGCGTGACCGCCATCCCACTGGTGGAACCGGAAGCCGATCGCCCAGATGCGGCCCGCTGAAGCACGTCACCGCGTGAAGTACAACACCGTTGAGCCGCGACGCGAAGGCTTTGCGCAGCGGAGCGCGGAGCCGGGAGTGCTTTTTCACCTCGACCCGAGTGTCCTCCGGCACAATCGTAACTGTTATAAGGGTCGCATCACGACACGGAAATGCGATGAAACTACCAGACGCCCAAAACCGATAACAGAGGTGCCCAGAGGGCGACTCTCCCCGCTCAGAGAGTACCACAACACGAAGGTGAAATCCTCTCGCGGGCTGCGAAGGGTGGGCTCGCATGTCCGAACTCCGGGACATCCTGTACGTCGACGACGAGAAATCGAATCTGGTGGTCTTCGAGGCCAACTTCGAGGACGACTTCCGGATTCATCTGGCCCACAGTGCCGCCGAAGCGCTGCAGCTGATTGAAGAACTCCCGATCCCCGTCGTGATCGCCGACCAGCGCATGCCGGATATGACCGGGGTGGAGATGTTCGCCCAAATCCGGCGGAAGCATCCGCATATTCAGCGCGTGATTTTGTCCGGGTATTCCGAGTCCGATTCGATCATCGACTCGATCAACCAGGGCCAAGTCTTCCAGTTCGTCCGCAAGCCTTTTCAGCGAGCCGAACTGCTCTCGGTGATCCGCCGTGCGATGGAAGCGCACGACATGGCGATTGAGAACACCAGTCTCATGGAGCGACTGCTCGTCAGCGAGCAATGTGCCATCCTGGGGCACGCGACCGCCGAGATCGCCCACGAAATGGGCAACCAGTTACACCTGCTCCCACTCATCGAATTGATCGAGGACGACTACCCTCACGAGCCCCATCTGACGCTGCTGGCCAAGATGGCTCGCGAGTCCCATGAGCGTCTGTGTACGCTGGTGAATGAGATCAAGGACATCGTTCGACAGGAGGGGACCGAAGTCAGCCTGCAACTGGTCAGTCTGGGCGATGTCATTCGCGAGCTGTTGTCGTTCCTGCGATTCAACCGTTCGATTCCGTCGTCCTCGATCATGGCCGACTTGCGGTGCGATCCGGTGATCCTGGGGAACAAGCTCAAGCTGCACCAGATCCTGATGAATCTCATCAAAAATTCGATGGATGCGATTGCGGGCCAGTTGAATGGTTTGGTCGCGGTCCATTTGACGTGTGGTCTGGACTCGGTCGACCTGAGTATCGCCGACAATGGGACCGGGATTCCCTATGCCATCCAGGAGAAGATCTGGGAGCCGTTCTTCTCCACCAAGGGCAAACACGGCAATGGCCTGGGACTCGATCTGGTGCGGCGTCTGGTCGAGGCCCAACACGGCCAGATCCGCATGAGTTCCATCCCGGGTCAGGGGACACAGTTCACGATCTCATTTCCGATCATGGCCAGTCCACTGGAGGCCGATGCCAAACTTGTTGCGGCAGGTCACTGAACGAGCGTCCGGCATGCGTAGGACGGGCCCATTTGGCCCGTCCGACGACGAGATCACCGTGGCCGATTCCGCTCCGCCTGCTCGAACTGGATCGGCGTGATGTGGTGGTCCTCGCGGCTCTCGGGAGAGGCCGACAGAGTCGATGTCACCGGGAGCATCGCCTTCAGTTCCGACTGATACGCCGCCACCAACTGCTGACTCTCCGCGGGCACTTCCGAGAGCAGGGCCAGATACTCCGCTAGCGAGGCCGCCTCTCCCAGGGCTTCCCACTGCGACTCAGAAGGCTTCACTCGCTTCCGCTCCAAGGCGTGCATCCGCGCCACGAGCGACTCCACTTTCTCATCCGCAATCACACGCTGAGCCGCCACCGTCCGCGATCCCCCCATCGCCTCCGCAGCCAGAGCGCAGCTCATCCGTAGCATCAGACTGGTGAGTGCGCGCGGCGTCACTTGGCGCTCGCTCAAGGCCCGACTGACTGAGGAGCGCGGAGCCCAGCCCTGCATCAACGTGTCGACGGTCAGGGCGTCCCGCACTGCCTTTCGCCACGCGAGGACCGACTCCTCCGGGCTGCGGGCCCGGACTCCTTCCGTACCCGGAACAGGTGTCAGTTCCGGCGGCTTCCCATCGGGGAGTAGCCGGACCAACTCGATCAAGGACCGCACCTCATCGTCGGTGAGTGGCTCTGACAGCGGCTTCTCGGTGATCTCCCAGTCCTCGGAAAGCTGGAGTTCCACCTCCGCAGAGACGGGCTCGCTCGGAGTTGGCGACTGGCCACAACCCACAAGCAGCAGGCTGGACATGACAAGCAGTAAAGTCCGTTTCATCCATGGGCTCCAGATGCAGGTTCAGTCGTGGATGTCGGCTCCGGAGGAGCATTCCTGGCTCTCCAGGCGGCGATCATGATCGGCAGCAGGCTCACGAACACGATCCCCAGCACGACCTTTTCAAAGTTGGCTTTGACCCACGGGATCTGTCCCAGGAAGTACCCCGCGACGGTCATCGACACGACCCAGCCAATCCCGCCCGCGATGTTGTAGATCACGAACTGCCGGTAATTCATCCTCGCCACACCCGCCACGAACGGCGTGAACGTCCGCACGAACGGCGCGAACCGGGCTAGGATGATCGCCTGGCCCCCATGCTTCTCGTAGAACGCTTTCGCCGCCATCAGGTGGCTGTGCTTCACAAACCGCAGCTTGCCTTTCTCGAAGACATGCTCTCCCATCCGGCGACCAATCTGGTAG
>JAYTFV010000073.1:0-12617 GCA_043734065.1 Planctomycetota bacterium | reverse complement strand
CTACCAGGACGCCGCCCGCCAGATTCACTGCGGAGTCCGTCACGCCGATGGCAGTGCCACGCGGGCCGAGGGAGGCCCCTTCGGCCCCTGGAAAGACACGGGAGTGAAGGCCGATCTCCGCCAGCTACTTGCCCCGGTCGATCCCGTCGACATCATCTGCATCGGCCTCAACTACCGGAAGCACGCCGATGAAGGCGGCAAGCCGCACCCGCAACATCCGGTCGTGTTCATGAAGAACAAGGGAACGCTGCAACATCCCGGCGGCCCGATCATACTGCCGCGCAAGCTGGCGAGTACGCAGGTCGACTACGAGTGCGAACTGGCGATCATCATCGGGCGCGAGTGCCTGAACGCGACGAAGGCCAACGCCCTCTCGTTCGTGGCCGGTTATACGTGCGCCAACGATGTCAGCGCCCGCGATTGGCAGATCACCTGGGGCGGCAGTCAGTGGTGCCGGGGCAAGACCTTCGCCACGTTCTGCCCGCTGGGTCCGTGCCTGGTCACTCCCGATGAGATCCCCAATCCCAACGCCCTCCGCATCCGCACCATTCTCAATGGCCAGACGATGCAGGACTGGAACACCGATGACATGATCTTCGACGTGCCGACCCTGATCGAGTTCCTCAGCGGCAGCACCCGCCTGCTCCCCGGCACCGTGATCCTCACCGGCACCCCCCACGGCGTCGGCTCGGCCCGCCAGCCGCCCGTCTATTTAAAGGCCGGTGACTTGGTGACGATCGACATCGAACAGATCGGCGAACTCACGAACCCAGTGGTGGATGAGGTGCTGTGACGGTCGCGTCGAGTACGTTCCACCGTGCCAGTCAAAGTCCCTTCGAGTTCTAAGGTGAGCCATGCTCAAAACATTGCACTTGCAAAACTTCACCGTTTTTCCGGACGCGATGTTCGCCTTTGGGAAAAACCTCAACGTCATCATCGGTGAGAATGGTACTGGGAAATCGCACGTCCTGAAAGCGGCCTATGCTGCCATCGCCGTGAGTGCTGCTCGGGCAAAAGATGGCGGGACTGATTTTCCAAGCAAAGTTCAGTTGCAAGTGGCCTTGGCTGACAAGTTGAAAGCGGTGTTTCGCCCGGACGGTCTGTGGCGATTGGTCCGGCGTCAGCGGGGCCGCAAGAACTGTGAGGTCAAGTATGTGTTCGACAATTCGGCGCTGAACTTGGCATTTACGTTTTCGACCGTGGCCAAAAGCGAAGTGACGCTCCAGACCCTCCCGACAGCACGGATCGAGAAGCTGCCGATATTCCTGCCGACACGAGAACTGCTGACGATCTATCCAGGCTTTGTCTCCCTGTATGACACGACACATTTATCATTCGAAGAGACCTGGCGAGATACGTGCATCCTCCTCGGCGCACCGCTGGCCAGAGGGCCACGAGAAAGTCGCATCAAAGCACTGCTCAACCCTCTGGAAGACGCGATGGGGGGAAGCGTTGACATGGACAAAACGGACCGGTTCTATCTCAAGTTGACGACCGGCAATATGGAGATGCACCTCGTGGCAGAGGGGCTTCGAAAGCTCGCGACCATCGCACGACTGATTGCAACCGGCTCACTGCTCGACAAGGGCTACCTATTCTGGGACGAACCGGAATCCAACCTCAATCCCAAGATCATCAATGCGGTTGCCAAGGTCATCCTGCAAGTGGCAGAAAATGGGATTCAAGTGTTTATCGCCACGCACAGCTTGTTCTTGTTGCGGGAGTTGCACATCCTCCAGAACCGGGATTTCACGGCGATTGAAGCCCGTTGTTTCGGATTACACATCGGTGTCGATGGTGCGGTGAGTGTTCAGCAGGGGGGGACGATGGACGATGTCGGTGACATCACCGCCCTGGATGAAGATCTGCAACAATCTGAACGCTACATCGACGCCGAAATGGGTGTCACTGCCTCATCCACTGTCAGCGGTCACGAGGAGTAGGGCGGTCATGATCATGCTTCAGGTGGATACCTTCGTGTTCACGTTTACGCCAGCGGTTGGCGCCACTCAGATCTACGACACGTGGAAACACTACACATCCGTCTGGAATGCCCTCGGGGGGAAGAAAGCCATGGACGTTGTGGCACTTGAAGGAGACGTACCCTCTGTGATGGCATGGCTCATTGAGGCCAAGGACTTTCGAATCATCACCCATCCCCCCAAACCGTCGAATCTCGGTACGCTGGCACAGACTGTCGCAGCCAAGGCCAGAGACACCCTCTTGGGCTTGAAGGACGCCGCCCTCCATGCGGCGAATGCCATGGCAGCCACTTCGGTGCGAATCGTGTTGCTTCTCGAACCGCATGTCGGCCCACACACGGCACTGTTTCCCGCTGGATTTTCGGCCAGTGTGCTTCAGAAACTCCGTCAGTTGGTCAAAACCATTGATCCGAATCCGCTGGTACTCAACCTGGCGAATGCGGCTTCGTCGGGAGTTCCGTGGAGTGTCGTCTGATCAGACCAGGAGTCGTGTCCTTCTGTTCGACTGAGCCTGACTGAGCCACACTTCAGTGTCTCGCCAGTGGGAGGCGGACACGGTGGTGAATCACAGCCCATCGCTCGCAAACACTGGCGGCCCAAAGCGACCGCCAGTGGCACCCTCCAGTCACCCCTCAAACGGGGCGGAGGCCGAGTTGACAGTGCCACCCGCCGCTGAATTTGGGGGTTCACCGCGATCGGGTGGGCGAGGCTCCTGCCGTGCCGCGCCTGCCAGAAAACGTCGTCCCCGGCTCGCGGCTCAGCAGGAGCTTTGCCCTCCCGGATAGGCCATCCGCAACCCCAAGTCTAAGCATTGACGGACCACTCGCCCCAGTTCGCTTACTTCTCTTTCCGCTTCGGAAACGGCACCGTCGTCATGCTCCCGTACCCGCCCGGCCACTGGGTGGTGATGATGGTTTGGAATACCTCACCCTTCTCGGTCACTTGATTCGCGGCGAAGTCGGCTTCCGTGGCGACCCAGATCTTCAGCAGATATTTCCCGCCGGGAATGCGGCGTTCTTTCGGCGGCGTTTTCGCCAGCCTCGTGGCCAGCTCCGAGCCGCGTTCCAGCGACAGCGACATGTGCTGCTGCCACAACTGGCGGTCTCCGGCGATGCTCCGGTCTCCGACCACAAGTGGAGCCTTGGCCCAGCCCTTCCCCTCCGCCGGATAGACCTCGGCCCGCAAGACGAGCTTGCCGTAGTTCGCCGGGATGTCGGTGATCTTCAGCCACGAATCGGTCGCCCCGACCACATACGGACTCGGAGCCGGGATGTCTTTGGCCTGCTTGTACGTCCCATTCGCCGAGGCTGCGTAGTCAGTCAGGAACGCCATGAACTGCTGGTAGCTGCGATCACCGATGACCATTTTCTGGCCGCCGCCATGCTTGACCTGCATGGTCGGCTTGGCGATGACGAGGCTCTTCTCCGGGGCGGCGGGATCGATCAGGTCGTGATCGAGGAGGATCGCCAGCGTCGCCGCCGGGTCGCCGGGGACGATCCACGACATCTGATCGCCATTCTTCTTGACCTGCTCCGCATTCTGGTCCGAGGAGTGACACCCCGCACAGCGACCCGACTCCAGCCAGATGTTGTCGATGAACGATTGCAGCACGCGGTCCTGCCGCGCGTGGCGGATCACCTCATCCGAAACCGTCGGGCCGACCGTCAGCTTCGTCGTCGCCGCCAGCAACTTCGGTTCGGCCACAGCGGCGATGATCCACGCCTTGAAGGCGTCGAGTTCGGCCTGGCGGACCTCGGGCTTGATGAGGCCCGGCTTCTCGGGCGCGCGGGCGATGAAGTCGAGCAGCTTCGATTTCTCCGGATGCTTCACATCGATCAGCCCGCCATTTCGCAGGGCTGCGAACGTCTCGGCCTGGCTGGGCCGGATGTAGTCCTTGAGGTCGACCCCCGACAGATGGCACTCGGAACAGCTACTCGCGTTCTTGGAGTTCATGATCGGCAGGATGCGGCGCTCGAAGACCTTCAGCGAGTCTTCGGCGCGAGCGCTGCCGATGACACTGAGCAGGCCAACAACAAGACACAGAGTTCGCAGGACCATGTTCACCATCTCCCAAAACCTAGATTTCTGGCGAGCCGGGTGGCGTCAGCCCCCGGACTCCTCCGCATGCCGCTCTGTCCGGGGGCTGCCGCCGCCCGGCTCGCCAAACATGTCTCATTTCTGACCGCGACGAGTATATGCGTTACTCCGCGCAGGTCGCCAGTGCCTCCTCAGCGGGCGGCGTGATGCCATGCGACCGCAGGATCTCGGCCAGTTTCTCGCGGGCCAGGCGCAACCGGCTCTTGGCGGTCGGCAGGGGCACATCCATGATCTGGGCGATTTCCGGGAGGCTCACCCCGCCGTAGTGGTGCAACGTGAACGTCTGCCGCTGGACCTCCGGGATGAGAGCCAGGCCAGCCTCGACGAGCTTGGCCACCTCGCGCTGGTCGGCCATGTCCTCGGGAGAGGTCATCTCCCCGGCGATGCGGTACAGGACATCGTCGTCCTCATCGCGAGGCCGCTTGATCGCTCGCACGAGGGCGTCGTGCGTCTTGCGGCGGATGTCGTCGATCAGCAGATTGCGGGCGATTCGAAAAAGCCATCCGCGAAACCGACCGACCGGCAGGTAATCCCACGACTGCTGAAAGAGCTTGATCAGCGTCTCCTGGGCCAGGTCTTCGGCCAACTGCACATCGCGGATGTTGCGGATGAAGAACCCGATCAGCGGCGATTGATACAGATCCACGAGTTCATCGAAGGCGGTGTTGTCGCCCTCTTGAAGCCGGATCATCAACAAGTCATCGTCGGTCATGGAGTCGATCACGAGTGGCTGGAAACTGCCTGACACAATATATTCAAAACCTACGGCAATTGACGACACTGAGGCGAGACCCCACTTGGAAAACGCGATTCCCCTGACTTTTGGACGGCGCGGAGCCTGCCGGATTCAGATTCCGGCTGACCGGCTGCAGAGCCGGTTCGTGGCTCCCCCGGCGGTGAATCAGCTTGGAGAGACGCTGGCGCATGCGCTCGAATCGCCGCTGGAGTACCCGAGTTTGCGGCAGGCCGTGGTGGCCGGGGATCGGGTGACATTGGCGGTCGATCGCCAGACTCCGCAGGCCGAAACGCTGATCCTGGGGCTGTGGAAACTGCTGGAGTCGTGCGGGGTGAGTGCTCCGGACGTGACGATTCTGGTGCCGGCCACGCTGACGCCGGGAGTGAATCCCGATCTGCGGAGGCTGCTGCCCGCCGGAATTCGCGAGCAGGTCGTGCTCAAGATTCATGACCCGCTCGATGAGACCTCGACGGCGTACCTCGCCACGACAGCCGGGGGCGAGCGGGTCTATCTGCACAAGGATCTGCTCGATTCCGACCTGCCGATTCTGGTCGGCGGTGTCGGATTTGATTCGGTCCTCGGGTATCGAGGAGGCGGCAGTGCCTTGTACCCCGGCCTGTCCAACGTCGAGGCCATCCGCAAGGCCGTGGGCCAGGGGCACGACGAACTGGCCCCCGACGATGCGCGCCCGCTGCGTCAGTTGATGGACGAGGTGTCTTGGTTACTCGGATTGCAGTTCGCGATCCAAGTCGTCCCGTCCGTGGGTGACGGCGTTTGTGCGGTGATCGCGGGGCAGGTCGACGCGGCCTATCAAAAGGCGCGGGCGGTCCTCACCGAATCGTGGACGCTGCCGACGCGGACACGGGCCGGGATGGTCATCGTGGCTGTCGATCACGATGCGAACGGCCACTCGTGGTCGCAACTCGGAGCGGCCCTGGATGTCGCGCGGCAACTGGTGTCGAAGGAGGGCCGCATCGTGGCCCTCACCGAATTGCGGTCGGACCTGACGCCCGGCATGCAACTCCTGCGCGAGGTCCGCAGCCCGCGCGACGCCCTCAAGCCGCTGCGAGACAGCCAGCCGCCGGACATGCTGGCCGCCTCGCAGATCGCCAAGGCCCTCGACTGGGCCGGGGTGTCGTTACTCAGCGGTCTGCCCGGTGATCTCGTCGAGGAACTGGGGATGCTGCCGCTGGACGAGACGGAGGAGTTGCAGCGATTGGTGGAGACCGAGGACTCGATCGCAGTGGTGCAGTCGGCTCAGCATGTGCATGTGGTGCGGACGAAGGGGAAGAAGACAGGCTGAAGCCTGAACTCCCACGAGGTGGTTAAACTCTGTCCATGAGACAAAGGTCTATTGCCCTGCCTTGGTGCCTTTGGCACAACAGATGGCATGAAAACGATCTCCATTCACGAACTGCACGAAGAGACCGATCTGTGGGTCCGTGAGGCGGCGCGGTACGGGGAGATTCTCGTCACCGACAGCGGCAAGTCGGTGGCGAAACTGGTACCACTGGATGAGTCACCGGCGACAACATCGTTCCAGGACTGGCAACCCAGTCCAGCCTATGCTGCGATCATGGACCGCCCCGTGGGAGGTCCGGATCCCCCATTGAAACTGACTGAGTCACCCGCTTGGATTGAAACACAGGTGTGAGTATGTTGCAGAACACTCTGATTCTTGTCGTACTCCTGCTGGTGGCCGTTCTGGTCGGCTGGTGGATTTACTCGCCAGTCCCCCAGCCAGGGACGTTCGATCCGATTGCAGTCACGTTGAAAGAGGTTCCGAACGAGAATGTGAAGGAACTGATTGACACACAACTGGTCTTCGTCGATGCACAGGGCACGAAATGGATCGCTCCAAAGGGCACCTGGACCGACGGGGCTTCTGTGCCGCGATTGGCTCTGTGGATTTCCGATGGTCGATTTCAGGAAGAGTTCTTGAAGGCGGCTATTGTCCATGATGCCTACTGCCAAGAGTTCAACAAGACTCGGTGCAAAGACCAGTATCACAAGCTCCCTTGGAGGCAGGTCCACCGGATGTTTTTTGAAGCTTGTATTGCGGGAAAGACGGATCCCCTGAAGGCCAAGCTGATGTTTGCCGGGGTCTGGTGGGGCGGCCCGAAGTGGGATGATCCCGCGAGCGATCTGTCTGCCGTTCCCGATGACATGCTCAGTGTCAGTTATCACGGATGTGAGCAGTGGATCAAGACCCACAACCCCTCTCTCGACCAGATCGAATCGTGGATGACTGAGAGAACACCAGTCATCATCCAGGTGGCCGAAGATCAGTCAAGGTTTTTTCAGGCCCTGGAACAGGGCCGCGATGCCGACGCGACACTGGCTCTGCAACGGGCC
This sequence comes from Planctomycetota bacterium, assembly GCA_043734065.1. Taxonomy (GTDB): domain Bacteria; phylum Planctomycetota; class Planctomycetia; order Planctomycetales; family Planctomycetaceae; genus TH-plancto1. Next base: position 5,447 of record JAYTFV010000073.1, on the reverse strand, counting down.
ACCGACCGTGTTGATTCGGCGATCCGACAGTTTCCTAACGATCTAATGCTGAAGAATTTAAAAGGCTACAACCACAAGAATCACGCGATCAGCTATCGCCAGCATGACCAGATCGACAAGTCTGATGCCGAACTCCAGCTGGCTCAACAGAGCTTCTCAGACGTTCTGAAAGTCACGCCTCACGACCCCAGTGCCCTCAACGGGATGGGAAGCGTGTCGATTATGCGTCAGGATTTCGATCAGGCAGAACGTTACATCCAGCAAGCGATCCAGATCAAACCGGATTATCCCGCCGCCATACACGATCTGGAACTGATCAAGCAGCACAGGCGGAATGAAGCACTCCAGGAGCCGCTGGAACAGAAGCCGCTGCCTGCACCGAAGAAATAATGGACCTGTGAATCCCGTGCGGGGCACTTCAGGTTTGAGCCTGCACCCGCCCACAGCAGCGGTCTGAAGCCTGAACTCCCACAGAGTGGCCGCTTCGGCTCCGAAACTCGTCTTGTGACCGTCTTTGCCCACCCCTACGATCCGCTCGAAATCGCGGCCACGGAGGGTGGGCTGGCGTGAGAGTCCCTCGGTCATACAGGACCAGAAATGAGTTCAGGTTCATCACAGCGAGTGAGTCATCGAGAGGGAGAGAGCTTCCCGTCTCACTGGAATTCCTTGATCCCCGCTCCGTCGGCGTGGCTCGGCGATGACCCACGGGTCAGCGACCCCGTCTCGAATGCGGTCGCGTCGGCCCGCGAGTGGTTGCTGGATCGTCAGCACATTGAGGGGTACTGGGTCGGCGAACTCGAAGGGGACACAATCCTCGAGTCCGAGTATGTGTTACTCTTGGCCTACCTGGGGCGCGGGCAGTCGGAACTGGCTCGGAAATGTGCCCGCACGATTCAGCGGGAACAGCTCACGACCGGTGGCTGGGCTCTGTTTCCCGGTGGACCGCTGGAGGTCAGTGCCTCGGTCAAGGCGTACTGGACGCTCAAGATCACCGGCCACGATCCGGACGCCGAGTACATGATCCGCGCCCGCGAAGCCATCCGCGCCGCCGGAGGTGCCGAAAAGGTCAACAGCTTCACCCGCTTCTACTTCGCGCTGCTGGGGATCATCTCGTACCAGCAGTGCCCGGCTGTGCCGCCGGAGTTGATGTTCATCCCGACCTGGCTGCCGTTCAACATCTATGAGATGTCGGCCTGGTCGCGGACGATCATTGTGCCGCTGAGTTTGATCTGGGCCTTCCAGCCGGTCGTGAAGCTGCTGCCCGAACACGGGATCGATGAACTGTTCCTGCATGGACCGGAGAAGTTGCCGGTGACGATGCCGCCATCGGGACAGCTCGATGGTCTGAAGTCGAAGAGTTGGGTCAACTGGCACAAGGTGTTCGGCACGATTGATGTGGCGTGGAAGACGATCGAGCGACTGCACATCAAGCCATTACGGAGTTGGGCGATCAAGAAGGCGGCGCAGTGGATGCTGGCCCGGTTCGTGAAGAGCGACGGCTTGGGGGCGATCTTCCCGCCGATCATCTGGAGCATCATTTCGCTCAAGTGCCTGGGGTATGCGGAGAGTTCGCCGGAAGTGTTGGCGGCTCTGAAGGAACTGGAGAAGCTCACGATACACGAAGGGGACACTGCTCGTCTGGAGCCGTGTCGCTCACCGGTGTGGGACACGGCGATCAGTGTCATCGCTCTCCGTGAGGCGGGCGTCTCCGCCGATGCGGCCCCGCTGCGAGTGGCGATCGATTGGCTGCTCTCCAAGGAAGTTCGCAGCCGGGGAGACTGGTCCCTGCGCCGACCGGATGTCGAACCCGCGGGCTGGTACTTCGAGTTCCACAACGAGTTCTACCCCGACATCGACGACACGATTATGACGACGATGGCCCTGGCGAAATGCCTGCCGGGGGACTCGCACGCAGCGTGGACGGCGGAGTTCGTGCCGGGCGAGACCAAGCCTCGAGAAGTGGCTCCCAGCGACAAGGTCAACACCGTCATCTTCGGGACGACGACCTCGGGATCGAAAGCCACTGCCGATGTGGACCGCATGCGTCCGATGCTGAGCGCGATCGAGCGGGCGGTCCGCTGGATCTCGTCCATGCAGTGCCGCGATGGGGGTTGGGCGGCGTTCGATGCCGACAACGATCGCGAGCTGTTCACGCGCGTGCCGTTCGCCGATCACAACGCGATGATCGACCCGCCGACGGCCGACATCACCGCTCGCACCTTGGAGATGTATGGCCGTCTGGGCGTCGGCTCGCACCATCCCTCGTTACAACGGGCGATCGAGTTCGTGTGGAACGACCAGCAGCCTGACCACTCTTGGTACGGTCGCTGGGGCGTGAACTATATCTATGGGACGTGGCAGGTTCTGGTGGGCCTGACTGCGATTGGAGTGCCGGGGAACGACCCGCGCTTGCAAGCCGGGGCGAGCTGGCTCCGGCAAACTCAGCAGGCCAGCGGCGGCTGGGGCGAGACCGCGCGGAGTTACGATGAGCCAGACCTGCGCGGGACCGGCACGCCGACGCCGTCTCAAACGGCGTGGGCCTTGATGGGACTGATGGCGGTGGACGACCTCGACTCGGTAGAGGTCCAGCGCGGCGTCCAGTACCTGCTCGACACCCAGTTGCCCGACGGCACGTGGAACGAGCCGGAGTTCACCGGCACCGGGTTCCCGCGAGTGTTTTACCTGCGGTATCACCTGTACCGGCACTACTTCCCGCTGATGGCCCTGGGGCGGTACGCGGGTCTGCGGAGGGCCTGGGTTCACCACCAGACCGGGGAATCATGAGTTGGCTCCTGTTTATGGACGAAAGTGGTCACGACCATCGTACCGCTCCGTATGAGGTTCGCGGAGGCGTGGCGATTCGTGATTCTCAACTCTGGCCGTTCACTCAGGCCATGCAACGGTTGGAACGCGATTGCTTTGGTGGACCGCTGCACGAATACAAATCGGAGATCAAAGGGTGCCGACTGCTTGAAAGGAAGCGTTTCCAGTGGGCACAGCAGTCGGCTGCCATGACCTCCGAGGTACGCCGTGAGAATTCACGACGGTTCCTCACGAAGGGGCTGGAAAAGAGCAGCCCGACGCGAGTCGAGTTCACCGCATTTGGCCAGGCTTGCCTGGAGATGGTTCGCGGGACGTTCCGACTCCTGATCGACCACGAGGCGGTCCTCTTCGCCACTGCGATTCCCCGAGATGTCGTGAGGCCGACGATCGATGTGGCGGTCACAGATTATCTCAGAAAGGATCATGTGTTCCTGTTTGAGCGATTCTTCTACTTTCTGGAGGAGAAACGAGAACACGGAATCCTCGTCATGGACGAAGTCGAGGAACAAGCGGACCGAAAGTTTGTTCGCCAGATGGAAGCCTACTTCACCAGAACCCAGACAGGGCTACAACGCACCGCGTGGATCGTGCCAGCGCCCTTTTTCGTGTCATCGAATTTGACTTACCCGGTTCAGGCCGCGGATCTGTGCATCTATTGTGTCAATTGGGGATTTCGCCTGCCGTCTCAGGGGATGGACGCGCCCACACGTCCGGAGATCGCCTCAGAATTTGGACCGAGCATCAGCCAGCTTCAATTTCGAGGGGAAGGCTATCGAAACGATAAAGTGTTCTCATCGTGGGGAGTTGCATTCGTTCCCAACCCCTACTCAGCGGGACGCTCATAACAAAGAAGACCACAAAAAAAAGAAGGCAACGCAGTTGGGGCCACCCACAAGGAGCCGCCCCTCAGCCGAGCCTCCAACGCAAGTATCGTCAACTTCGGTGGCACCGTCTACACACACTTGAAAGATTTTTCATGACTTGTTCACGGAATGGCTCTGAAATCCGTCACTGTTGATGCGTTGGCATCACACACATTGATTGGGTGTAGTGACTTCGCTATGTTCTGTACTTCACCGTCCACCAACGGATTTCACACACACAGAGGGAACCGCCATGGGGCTTTTCGACGGCAAACGAGGCGTCATCTTCGGCATCGCCAATGAGCATTCGATCGCGTGGGCGATCACGCAGCAGCTCGCCAAAGAGGGGGCCGTGATGGGGTTTACGCACATGCCGGATAAGGATCCGGCCCGCACCAAGAACGAGAACAAGGTCCGCAAGCTGGTCGATCCGCTGGGGGCCAAGTTCGTCATTCCGTGTGATGTGCAGAGTGACGCCGACCTCGACAAGACTTTCGCTCACATCAAGGCGGAACTCGGGACGATCGATTTCATGCTGCATGCGATCGCGTTCGCCCCACCGGCCGACCTGACCGGACCGGTCTACAACGTCAGCCGCGACGGGTTCCGCGTGGCGATGGATATCAGCGCGTACTCGCTGGTGGCCATGACCGGGCGGGCCAAGCCGATCATGAATCCGGGCGGCAGCATCTTGACGCTGTCGTATTTGGGCGGGGAGAAGGTCATCCCCGGGTACAACCTGATGGGGCTGTGCAAGGCGGCTTTGGAGAGCGCGGTCGGCTACCTCGCCAGCGAGACTGGGCCGTCCGGTATTCGCGTCAACGCCCTCTCGGCGGGTCCGGTGCGGACGATCAGCGCCAGCGGCGTCGGCGATTTTAAGAAGATGTTGACCCTCTATGAGACGTTCTCGCCGCTGCGTCGCAACATCACCGAGGAGGAGGTCGGCAAGGTCGGAATGTTCCTGCTCAGTGATCTGGCGAGCGCGGTGACGGGCGAAACCCTGCATGTCGACTGCGGCTACCACGTGATGGGTGGCCCGCCGCTCGATGCGTTTGGGGAGAAGGCACCGGCCGCCGTGTGAGCGGCGGTTGTCCTGTGGCGAATGGCCAGAATCCCTCTGGCCATCACCCCTAGGCCCTAGGCCATAAGCCTCTCCAGGAGCATCCCATGCCTCCCAAGCTGGTGCGGGTCGGGATCGCCGTCGTCGAACACGACCGGAAATACCTCGTCGGCATTCGCGGCCCGACCGGTCCCCTCGCAGGATACGACGAGTTCCCCGGCGGGAAGTGCATCGCCCACGAGACCGCAGCCGCCTGCGCGGTCCGCGAGTGCATGGAGGAGACCAACCTCGCCATCCGCATCACCCAGCCGTTGTATCACCAGCGGTTCGAGTACCCGCACGCCACGGTCGACCTGAGCTTCTATCTCAGCGTACTCGAATCCCCCGAGGCCAGCCCGACCCCCTCGTCGCCCTTTCGCTGGGTCGATCTGCGGGAGCTGTGCGGCTTGCGGTTTCCCGATGCGAATCAGGAGGTCGTGTCTCTGCTCTGGGACCGCGACCAGAAACGCAGCGAGGCCCAAGGCTGGGCGTAGGGGAGGGTCGAGCGTTGAGACCAGACTTCCAAAGGAGTGCGGGCGCTATTCTGCGCAGAAGCACCTGGATTCGAGCCACTCTTCCATCCTGCGCAGGGGCCCCCATGTCAGCCCAAGCCAGTAGGTCGGAAATCAACGATTGTCGCTGCACTCGCCAGAGTGCGGGCA
>JAYTFV010000072.1:0-20130 GCA_043734065.1 Planctomycetota bacterium | reverse complement strand
GACGCAGGAACAAGAGGGGTTGAACGGTGAGCGCGTCCTCTGTAGCCTCTTGTTGTTGCACAACCCAGACGCTCAAAGCAGCGTCTGGGCCACCCCGCGAATCAACACTTCTTGGACAAGATCGCAGATGCGGGAGATCAAGTCATTCTGTCAATTCCCAAGGGGAAGATAGATCCCGAATCCTATCTGGCGAGGGAGATCGAATACCTGACGAAAATTCGTGGCTACAAGTGGGAGAATCAATGGTCACTGGTCCCAGGAGGCTGAAATGAAAAAGATCTTGAACTTTTTGGCAACTGACGGCGCATTCGTGTTCGAAGAGCATGATTGCCGACTCGTCGACTCCGAGTATATTCCCGCATTCGGTGGTACTGGAAGCATAACACTTCGGAACGAGTTCATTGCGTTGAGATTCTGCCTTGATCGGGACCGATTGACCATGGAAGTGAAGGCGGCAAATGACGTGTCACCTTATTCGTGGTTTTCCCTCGATATCATTAGGCAAGTGTTAACTGGAGAGATCGTCCCGACCACAACGTTGACCAGTGATAATGTTGTATTCATAAGATCTAACTTCCTAAAGATACAAGATCTTTTCAAGCAAGGATGTCGCTTTGATACTGAGAAGAGGTGTCGCGAATTCGAAGCACAGCGTTCTAAAAGACTTTTTGGATGACTTCACAACGCGAGCAAGGTAGGTCAGCAAGGTAGCAAGGTAGGTCAGGCTGTGCCTGATCGATCAGGCCGTACGTTTACTTATCCCAACGTGCGGTTCGCAAGTCGTCATCCGAGGTAAGAGCCGTATGCGGTAGTTCCGCACGTACGGATCTGTGCGAGGGGCGGTCAGCAATGACCGTCCCTACCGCAATTCTCATTGATTTCACAGAGCATGGGAGGGGCGGAAGAGGAGGGAAGCTATGTCGAGGAACGCTCTGACTTTCGCTTCTTGAAACTCTTCGCCACTGCGCGACACTTTCCGAACCATGAATCCTCTATGGCACGAATCTCTCCGTGAACGCCGCCCGGTACTTCCCCTCCGTACTCGGAAACTTGGCCTCGAACTCGGTCCGCTCCATTGCCCCGTGCTGGAACCGCCGCTTGTCGAAGATCGGCATCGTCAGGCCGGTGATCGCCTCGACACCGCGACGCACGATCTCCCCCTTCAACGCATACAGCTTCGGCACCTCCCACTCGGTCAATTCAATGAACGGAATCCCCTCCGCCACCTCGATCACATTCGGCAGCGCGAACGGACTCAGCCCGCGAAACCCGGCCAGGCGACCGGGGGCGAAGCTGCGGACGTGGCCGCGACTCTGGCCGCCACTGAAGGTCAGTGAGTGCTTGACCGCGTGTACGCCCCAGCCTTCCTGGTACAGCATCAGGTTGTTGAGGACGCTGCGAATGGTGAGTTCCTGGTTCTCTTCGATCGGGTAGTCCTTGAGGTTCTCATCCCCGCCATCCCCGTCGACGAGATAGGTCCACTCCGGATATCGTCGCCGAATCTCGGAGCACAAGGCCCATGTCATGGCTGCCGATTGCACGTCGAGCGGCTTGTAGTCTTCGATCACGCGGACGGCCTCTTCGAGTGACACCGCGCTGGCGGGTACCGAGACCTCTTCCAAGAGGAACCCGAGGTCGAGTTGATCGAGGAACTGGCGGGCTTGAGCGGCATCGTCCCCGCGGTCCTCCACCGAGAGCGTGAACGCCTTCAGTCGTTGTGGTGCCTCGCCGCGTTTAAGGAGCAAGCTGTAGAGGGTAAGCAGCACCGCCCCGCTGTCAACGCCGCCGGAGAACAGGACTCCGATCGGCTCCGTCCGATCGAAGGTGTCGAGCCACTTCGCCAGTTCGGTCTCGACGGCTCCGATATAGGCCCGCCCAAGCTCGTTGAGGTCGGCAGGCAAAGAATTCCGCTGCGGCTCAAAGAACCGCGTGTAGGTCGGATTCGGGTCGGGACAGCCGAGCAGTGCCAACTCCAACAGATGATGCGCGGGGACCATCCGCGTGTAGCTCGGGTGGAACTGTGATAGCAGACCCATCGTCCGCAGTTGGGCGGTAATCTCCTCAATCCGCTCAGCGACGATCAGGCACGGCCCGTCGACGAGCTTGGCCAGGAAGTACCGCATCGGTCGTCCGATCGTGCGGGCCATGCGGATGATTTTCCCCTGCTGGGCCAGGATCGCGAACTGGCCATCGATCTGGCGGATGCGCTCAGGGTCGCCGCTGGAGACCGCGACGAGGGCCTCGGCGGGTGTCATGTTCAGCAGCGTGTCGCCCGCCGGGTCGATGAGGTTGATGACACGTTCGATGTAGGCTTGGTGCATGGGAGGGGGAGGGTTGATGGTTTATGGTTTATGGTTGATCGACAGAGGGGCGTCGTGGTGGGATGAGCGATGAGCGATGAGACAAAGCCCACCAGTTGCAACCGGTGGGCTTTCTATCACCCTCATCGCTCAACGCCCCCCCCGATTGTTAGACTACATGACATTCATTTCGGGGGGTAGGGATTCCCTGTTTTCGTGGAGACGTTCATGAAGCGGTTCGTCGTGGCGGCGCTGGTTCTGGGACTCCTCGGGGCTGGGGCTTACTTTGTGATGCGTGGTCCGGGTGGCGGTGGGCCGCTCTCTCCTGAAGTCGCAGCCCGAGCCGCCCGAGACATCCCGCTGGCGGTGGCGCATCTGGAGAACCACGAAGCGAAGCAGGCGATTGCTTTACTCACCGCCCTGGAGCCCGACCTCCCCAACGAGAAAGCCATTCTCCAGAACCTCGTCATCGGTCGTTATCTGGCTTGGGTGAATGCCACACCGACCGACAACAAAGAGGCACTACAAGCTGCTGCCCTGGCCGAAGTGCAGCGGCTCCAGGCCGCCCGCCCAGATGACTGGCACAGCTATGCCCTCGGGGGGTTGCTCTGGGAACGGCTTTTGGATCATGCCGAAGCCTACAAACAGTTCGAGGCGATTGCCCCGATCGCGACGTTGGCCAATGGGGGGGACACTCGACCGGCCAGTCGGGTGGGTGATGCCACGATGCTCTACGCGATGGGAGAATCCGGGCTGTTACTCGCCAGCGGACCAGAGCAGCAGGATGCCCTGGAAGCTCTGGTACTCGCGTCCGACAAAGACCCGGACAATGTCTGGATTCTGTACCAGTTGATTCTGACTCAAGTCGTTAAAAAGGATTTGAGGTTGGGCCAGACATTGGACCGACTGGCGGCACTGGCTCCGGCCATTGAACGGACAATCAATCTGGCCGATCCCACTTTTGGTTTCTCCCAGAAGCTCCAGGAGTTAAGAACTCGTGTCTCCGAATTGAAGACTCACCCGATCGATGTCGCTGCTCAGTGGAAGAAAATCGCCACGTTGTCGAGGCCCCTGGGCTACTCATTCTACTCGGTTGACGCCGCTCAATCGGATCAGAAGTTTGTCATGCGACACCCGCTCGACTTCGTGGTGACGGAACTGCCCGCTGCGGTGGTGGCGAGTGTGAAGCCCGAGTCGACGGCGGTACAAGTCACTCCGCCGATCCCGTTGGAGTGGGTGCCGGTGACGTTGCCGGATGCACTAAGTGGTCTGACGCATGTGCAGCAGGCTCGATTGTTAGACATGACGCTCGATCGGAAGCCGGAGCTGTGCGTGCTGAGCGAGACCGGTTTCTCGGTGTGGTCGCGTGACACGGAGGGGGTATGGACCGTGCTGATGGATGTTCCGGTGAGCGGTGCCCGTGGGTTTCTGCTGACCGACCTGGATGATGACAATGTGAACATCCCGATTGAGCACGACCCGTCGGGGGTCAAGCAGGTCGGGCGGTCCGATCTGGATGTGGTGTTCTATGGCGAGGCCGGGGTGCAGCTCTGGCAGAATGTGTTGGTCGGTGATCAACGCAGGTTGACAGCTTGGCCCGCTGAGAACTCCCAGGCTCTAGCAGGGAAGATTGAGGTGGCCGAGGCTGCGGATCTCGACCTGGATGGGGACATGGATCTGATCGTCGCGGGCGACTTCGGGGTGCGGATCGGGTTCAACACCGGGAGGCCGCTGTTCTTCACACGGCCCGATACACCGGTCCTGGTGCCAGCGAATGTGAAGGTCACGCGGATCATGTCGTGCGATATCGACCGTGACCAGGACATCGACGCCGTGGTCGTGGCGGATGGGCAGGTGTGTCTGCTCGAATGTCTGCGGCACGCGACTCTCCGCTGGAAGGCGATCGAGGCCCTCGCGGGTGTGAAAGAGGTCAGCGATGTCCGGGTGCTGGAGGCCGATGGCAACGCGAGTTGGGACTTGCTGGTCACCGGAGGAACGGGGACTCACCTGGCGTTGAGTCGCACCCCCGAGGCGGGGAAATGGCTGCTGACTTCGGAGCAGGTGCAGTCGGTTGATCCGACGCATGCGTCACAGAGTCGAGTCGCGGACCTCGACAACGATGGGGCGGAGGATGTCGTCGGATATGGAAGCGCGGGGCCTTTCACCATGCGACGCGGACTGCATGCCCAAGGGTTCGGGACCGCAGACTGGAAATACCCCGCTGGTCTCACTGCGGTAATCGACGTGCATCCCGCCGACTTCGACCAGGACGGCGACCTCGACCTGTGCCTGGTTGATGGTGCTGGAGTCAAGCTTCTAGAGAACAAGGGCGGAAACCAGAATGCGTGGCTCGACCTGGAGGTCGTCGGGGAGCAGATCAAGTCCACACAAGCGGTCTCCAGCGGGCGCGTGAATCATTACGGGTTCGGCAGTCTGCTGGAACTCCGCACCTCTGTCGGATACCAAGCCCGCAGCGTCCGCAGCGAGCCTCCGCACATCGGCCTGGGCCCGCATGGCACAGCGGACCTGGCCCGGCTGATCTGGCCGAATGGGTTCCCGGCGAACGTCTTTCAACCGAAGCCGAACCAGACGCTGTGGGAGGTGCAGACCTTACTCGGGTCATGTCCGTATCTGTATACGTGGGATGGGGAGCGGTTCCAGTTCGCGACCGACTTGTTGTGGTCGGCTCCCTTGGGGATGCCGAGTCCAGCGGGCGGGATGACGCCGAGTCGGGAGTGGGAGTACCTTAAGCTCTCCGGGGCGTTGCTGAAGGCAAAGGACGGGGTGTACTCGCTGCAACTCACGGAGGAACTCTATGAGGCGGCGTACTTCGATCGGGTCCAGTTGATTGCAGTGGACCATCCGAGCGATGTGGAGGTGTACTCGAATGAGAAGGTCGGGCCGCCGTCAATCGCCGCGAAGAAGATTCACACGGTACGGCAACCTCAGATACCGGTCTCGGCCAAGGACCAGAGGGGCCGCGATCTGCTTCCGGCTCTGTCGCGACTCGACGAGGTCTACACCCAGCACTGGGACCACAAGATCAAACAGGGCTGGACCGAGAAGACCTTGCTGGAACTGGACCTCGGAAAGATCGCGGACGATTCGAAGGTCACGCTGTTCCTGACCGGGTGGGTCTACCCGACCGACCCGGCGATCAGCGTCTCGATCCAGCAAGACCCCGCGCGGGCCGGGTTCGGCATCCAGCCGCCGTCGCTGGAAGTGCCCGATGGCCAGGGCGGGTGGAAGACCGCCAGCCCGTACATCGGGTTCCCCGGTGGGAAGACGAAGACGATCGCGTTTGATCTCACGGGTCTGCTCGCCCCGCATGACGGGCGGGTGCGGATCGTGACCTCGATGGAACTCTGCTGGGATCAGGTGTTCTTCACGGTCGATGAGGCCCCCGCTGAAGTTCGCGAGACGCCGCTGGAACTGGTCTCTGCGGACCTGCACTTCCGAGGTTGCTCCGCCCGCTTGATCCACCCGCAGCACGGCCCCGAGCGGTACGATTACTCGCACGTCGACCCGATGATCTACAGCGCGATGGGCGGCAAGTTCACACGGTATGGCGACGTGAAGGAGTTGCTCACTGCGCAAGATGACCGCATGGTCGTATTGGGTTGCGGGGACGAATGCACGTTGCGGTTCACAGCCCCGCCCGCGCCGCCCGAGGGGTGGACCCGCGACTTCCTGATCCACAACATCGGTTGGGACAAGGACTGCAACTCGCAGAACACGTATGCCAGGACGGTCGAGCCGCTGCCGTCTGCGGGGATGCAGAGCTACCCGCCATCGGAGCCGTTTCCGGAGGATGAACTGCACCGCAGTTATCTGGAGAAGTACCAGACTCGCGAGCAGAGCGACGTGCAGTTCCGGCGGTTTGTGTTTCTGCGAGGGCAGTGAGCAAACCCAATGTGGCACGATGCTCCGCGTCGTGCCACATGGCACTACTTCATCTGTTTCTGGAGCCACTCGCGCAGCTGGGTGCGGGCGGGGCTGGGGCGGAGGGCCCACTGGTCGCTGTGGTTGAGGAAGCCGGTCGTGGCGAAGGTGAAGTTCCCCTTCACGCCGGACTTCTCGATGAACTCGCGGGCCTGGTCGGAGAGGGCCGGGCCGTTGGTCGGCGACTCGCTGATGATGAACTGTGGCTTGGTGCCCAGCCGCTGGAGCCGCTCGATGGCCGAGGCCGCGTCGCTCTTCGGGAACGGCCAATTGCCCACGCCGTCGTAGTGGCTGAAGCAGACAGCGGCCTTCCACAGTCCGGCGGCCTCATCGGTGGAGAGGCCCACCGCATTCACGGCGATCGACCCGCGCGAGAACCCGACGAGGATCACGCGGTCGGGGTCGCCGTGGTACTTCTCGCAGGTCTCGGTGATGGCCTGTTTCATGTAGCGCACGGTGGCTGCTGAGTCATAAGTCGGAGCGTCGCCCCACCACTGGGTGACGATCGAGTTGCCATCACCGCTCAAGAAGGGCAGGCTCAAGCAGATTGTCCCATAGCCGCCGGAGAGGCCGTACGCCAACTGGCCCGCTTCGGGTCGACCAGCTGAGACATCGCCTCGGTCGTTGCGGTAGGGGCCGTTCCCGGTCCACTCGACTAGGATTGGCCACTTCTGATTGCCGTTGTGATTGGTCGGTAGGTAGAGAGTGTGGCCGACACCGGGTGAGTCAATGCCCGAAGCCGTCAGGATGCTGCGACGGCCTGGAGCAGGAGACTCCGCCGTCGGCAGCGGCGGCACTATGTCCGGTGCGACATCGCGCATGTCGCGAGGCTCATTCGACGCAGCGGTCACCGGCACCAATCGCACCTGCCGCATGTCCATCACCGCCCCCTTGGCGAGCTTCTGGCACTTCAGCGAGACCGTCTGAACGCCGAGTTCCTTCAGTGTGATCTTGCCAATCTTCCGCCAGATAAAGTTCTGAAAGTGCCCGGTCTCTTCGACCACGAACGGCACCGCCCCCTCATTGAATCCGAGTTCCACATCGCTCCCGGCATGACCGCCGCAACCTTGCAGGATCTCGACCTCGAACTCGCCGGGAGCATCAATCGCGTAACTCCACTCGGCGTAGTCCTTTGGATTCACCCAGTACCCGACTGTGTTCTTGTGAGTGAGTGGCTCGAATTGGAGTTTCTCCCCGTGGACCACGGCATCGCGAGCGGAGAACGTGATCACTCCATCGGCTCCAGGTCTCGCGACAGCTGGCGTGGTCCCCAGACGCGGCATCCCGTCGAGTTTGAGGTGGATGACCTGATCTTCCGGAAATCCCTGCGGGACAGCGATTTTCCATTCGGTCGGTGATTGTGAGAAGTTCAGAGTTTGCCCACTGGATGTCGTTGCCCCCAGCACCACATTGTTGAGCCGTGGAAATCGCAGCTCGCGTTCTCCCGACGCAATCAATCCGAAATAGACTGTGTTGAAGTTTCGCCAATAGCGCCCACAGTTGACCTTCATGTCTGGCCAACTTTCGAACGGGACTTTGGCAAAAAAGCCAGGCGGAATCTGAGGCGTGATGACCGGCAACATCCGCGTGGCCAAATCCACATGCCCCTTCGGATTCGGGTGATACCCATCCGTCGTCCACTCATTCAGATCGGTCCCGCTCTTGGACACCTCGGCCCAGGCGGCGTAGTGATCGACCAGCGGCACCTGCAGCGTCTCGGCCACCTGCCGCGTCACCTCGGCGTACTGAGCGAGCCGCACGTTGCAGTGCTCCCCAATTCCGTTCGGGGCCGACTTCTCCGCATTTGCGGGCGGCGTCATCAGGATTGGCGTGATGTATGACTCACGCAGCCGCTGGACCAGTTGCGACAGGTCGGCCCGGAAGCGCGGGATCGGGATGCGGCTGGCGGTCTGGCCGGTGTCGACGTAGCTGTCGTTGTGGCCGTACATGATCGTCACGATCTGCGGCTTCTTCGCGATGACATCCTGCTCCAACCGCAGCAGCCCCCGCCCGGCAGTCTCACTGCGGAAGCCCTCTTCGCCCAGCCCGACGTTGATGACCTCCGCGTCGGGATGGCCGTTGGCTCGCAACTGCCGTTGCAGTTCGGCGGCGTACGTCTGCTCCTCCGTCACGCCGGGACGGACCCCCTTCGTGATCGAGTCCCCCAGCGTGACGATCCGCAGCGGCTCGGCAGCTGTCGATCCGGCGACGAACAACAGACACGCCACACACCACAAGATCGCACGACAAGCAACACGAGTCAGCATGGATCTGTCCCAGAGAGTAAACGGCGGATTACAAAGTGCAGGCCGCCATGCCACTCAGCGTAGCAGAATTCGTGTTCAGCCGAATCATGGGAGGGGATGCTCTCAGGGCCATCGCCATTTTCAACGTAGCGTGGGCTTTACACGGCTTAAGGCAGAGTCTTGCGAGTGGCCTCGTCATCCCGGAGGGATGCCAGAAATTAGCCGGTGGTTGAGCGCAGCGACACCACCGGAACACGGTCACCACCTGCTCCTGCATCCCGGAGGGATGCCAAAGGAGCGGCTCTCGGTGGAGGTTCTGGCGTCGGTTTACGTTGGTCGATCTCTGCCATCTCTCCGGGATGGGATCATCTCGGCGACCTGCTACCGGTGGTGTCGCTTCGCTCAACCACCGGCTAATTTCTATGACCCCTGCCGGGGTCGGACTGAGCCGCTTCCCAAGTTACCGGCGGACGGGCAGATGCGCAATGCTCAGTCTTAAGCTGTGTAGCCCACGCGATCGACGGATATCCTTCGTTTCGCGTGGTATAGGTTGGTGTGCAGCGGATCATCCACCAAGTCGTCGGCATATTCGGACTCCGTTCCCATAACGAGCTTGCATGTTCAACCGACTACCCTGGAATCGGATATTTCACTTTCAGTCGATGAACGAGGTCCGAAAGCGTTCCTCCGTCACCTGATGCACGTGAGCGGGTTAAGACCTCGATCACCTTGGCATCGGTCCAGCCCACTTGGACTGTAGTCAGGTGGCGTCCGGAGCGGTCGACAATCTCCACCGGCTCATGCGCTTCAGCGAGCAGTCGCTGCTGTTCTTCAGTGAGGATCATCTGGATCATGGCGAAACGGTGTTCACGATTGGTGATCGAGTTTGTTCAGGGTGCATCTCCGCTTCATGGTACGTTGACACTCCGGACGAGAGAATTCCAGTTTGAGAATATTTCAAATCCTAGCCCAACTCCGCCGCCCATTCCTGCAGCGTTTTCACCTGCGGAGCCGGGTTCGTGTCGAGGAACTCGATCGCGAGGACCATCGCCAGGCAGCCGGGGAGCGTCGTCACGCAGGGCACTCCGCTGGTCACGGCGGCGGCGCGGATCTTGCCCTCGTCGGTTCTCGCTCCCTTGCCGCTGGGGGTATTAAAAATCAACTGGACTTCGCCGTTGGCCATGTAATCCAGCAGGTTCGGGCGGCCTTCCTGCAGCTTGCGGACGGTCTCGACGGCGAGGCCAGCGGCTTGCAGGACTTTGGCGGTTCCGGCTGTGGCGAGGATCTTGAAGCCGAGGTCGATGAGGCGACCGGCACTGGCCACGATCAGTTGCTTGTGGCCGTGGGCCATGCTGATGAAGACGTTGCCGCTGCTGGGGATGTTGGTGCCGGCGGCGATCTGGCTCTTGGCGAAGGCGGCGGGGAAATCGGTGGCGATGCCCATGACTTCGCCTGTCGATTTCATCTCGGGACCGAGGATGATGTCGACCCCCTGGAAGCGGTTGAAGGGGAACACGCTCTCCTTGACGGAGGTGAAGTGCGGCCAGACTTCTTGGGTGACACCCTGCTGCTTGAGAGTCACACCGGCCATGACCTTGGCCGCCATGCGGGCCAGCGGCAAGCCGGTCGCCTTCGACACGAACGGCGATGTCCGCGACGCCCGCGGGTTCACTTCGAGGACGTACACCGTGTAGGAAGGTTGAGAGTTGAGGGTTGAGGGTTGACCGACGGAGGAATCCTTGGCAATTGTCACTTGGCCCTTGGCACTTCCCTCCGTATCCACCTTCACAGCGAACTGGATGTTCATCAGCCCGCGCACGTTCAGGGCGGTGGCCAGGGCGTAGGTGGCCCGCTTGATCTCCTCAATAATCGGAGCAGACAACGAGAACGGGGGCAGGGCGCAGGCCGAGTCGCCGCTGTGGACACCGGCCTCTTCGATGTGTTCCATCACGCCGCCGACGAGGGTTGTTTCGCCGTCAGAGATGGCGTCGACATCGACCTCGATCGCGTCTTCCAGAAACTTGTCGATCAACACTGGATGGTCGGGCGAGATGTTGATCGCCTCCATCATGAACTTCACGAGCTGGGTGTCGTCGTAGCAGATTTCCATGCCACGCCCGCCGAGGACGAAGCTGGGGCGGACGAGGACGGGGTAGCCGATCCGCTCGGCGGACTGGCGGGCCTCTTTGATGACGTAGGCGGTGCCGTTGGGCGGCTGGCGGAGTTGCAGATCGTCGAGGAGTTTGGTGAACTTCTCGCGGTCCTCGGCCATGTCGATCATCTCGGGGCTGGTGCCGATGATCGGGACGCCCGCCGCTTCGAGTCCCTTGGCGAGGTTCAGCGGGGTCTGGCCGCCGAACTGGACGATGACGCCATCGGGCTGGAGCTTGTCGCAGATGTTGAGGACATCTTCGGTCGTCAGTGGCTCGAAGAACAGAATGTCCGAGGTGTCGTAGTCGGTCGACGCGGTCTCGGGATTCGAGTTGACCATGATGCTCTGGATGCCCAGATCGCGCATGGCGAACGAGGCATGGCAGCAGCAGTAGTCGAACTCGATCCCCTGACCGATGCGGTTCGGTCCGCCGCCAAGGATCATGACCCGCTTCTGAGCCAGCGAACCGGGTTGATGGTTGATCGACGTGGCGACGAGTTTTTCCTGGCCCAGGACGGGAGTGCCGTCGGCTTCGAGCAGGCCCACACCGCCGGGGGCGAATCGGCGTCGGGCGGGGGTTTCGTCCTCCTGCTCATAGGTCGAGTAGTAGTACGGCGTGTAGGCCGGGAACTCGGCGGCGCAGGTGTCGACCTGCTTGAACGTCGGGATGACTTTCAGTTCTTTGCGGCGAGCGCGGACATCGATCTCGGTCGACGAGAGCCACGACGCGAGCTGCTTGTCGGAGAAGCCCTGCCGCTTGTAGTACCGCATCTGCTCGGAGGTCATCTGGGTGAGCCGACCGATCTGCTGAATCTCGACTTCGCTCTTGAGCAGGTCGCGGATGTGCCGCAGGAACCACGGGTCGATGTTCGTGAGTTCGAATACTTCTTCGACCGACATGCCCGCCTTGAGGGCGTAGCGAATGGAGAAGATGCGTTCGGCGTTGGGTCGCGAGAGCCCCGCGCGGATCTCGCCAATGGTCGGTTGCTTGTCTGTGCCCCACAGGTCTTTCTTGCCGCCGCCGAGGCCGAAGTGGCCGATCTCCAGGCCGCGCAGGGCCTTCTGCAGCGACTCCTTAAAGGTCCGGCCAATGGCCATCGTCTCGCCGACCGACTTCATCTGCACGGTGAGTTCAGAGTTGGCTTCGGGGAACTTCTCGAAGGCCCAGCGCGGGATCTTGGTCACCACATAGTCGATCGTCGGCTCGAAACAGGCCAGCGTCTCGCGCGTAATGTCGTTCTGAATCTCGTCCAGCCGATACCCCACCGCCAGCTTGGCAGCGATCTTGGCGATCGGAAACCCGGTCGCCTTCGAGGCCAGTGCCGACGAGCGCGACACGCGCGGGTTCATCTCGATCACGATCATCCGTCCGGTCTTCGGGTCGATCGCGAACTGCACGTTCGAGCCGCCGGTCTCGACGCCGATCTCTCGCATAACGGAGATCGTGGCGTCCCGCATCCGCTGGTATTCCTTGTCGGTCAGTGTCTGACTCGGGGCGACGGTGATCGAGTCGCCGGTATGCACCCCCATCGGGTCGAAGTTCTCGATCGAGCAGATGATCACGACGTTATCGGCCACGTCGCGCATGACCTCCATTTCGTATTCCTTCCACCCGATGACTGACTCTTCGAGCAGCACCTCATGCACCGGGGAAAGATCCAGCCCGTTCTTGACTTTGTCTTCGAACTCTTCCTTGTTGTAGGCAATCCCGCCACCGGTCCCGCCCAGTGTGTAGCTGGCGCGGATGATGATCGGAAGGCCGAGTTCCCTCATGGCTTTCCGAGCTTCGTCCATGTTGTGGACGGTTCGCGATTTCAGCACATCCAGGCCGATCTTGATCATCGCCTGCTTGAACAGCTCGCGGCCTTCGGCCTTGGCAATCACATCGGGCTTGGCCCCGATCATCTCGACGCCGAGTTGATCCAGAATCCCGCGCCGGTGCAGGTCCATCCCGATGTTGAGGCCGGTCTGTCCCCCAAGCGTTGGCAGGATCGCACAGGGCCGCTCTCTCTCCAGCACCTTGGCCACGTATTGCCACGTCAGCGGCTCGACGTAGGTCCGATCCGCCGTCGACGGATCGGTCATGATCGTGGCGGGGTTGGAGTTGACGAGGACGACCTCGTACCCCTCCTCGCGCAGGGCCTTGCAGGCCTGCGTCCCGGAATAGTCGAACTCACACGCCTGGCCGATCACAATGGGACCGGAGCCGATGAGGAGAATCTTCTTGATGTCGTTGCGACGTGGCACGGTGGGGAGGGGGCTCGAGGGGGTTGGGAGTCGGGAGTCACTCAGACCCGCGCGAACCCTCAGCATCCGTTGCCTGATGTCTTCGCAGACCTCAGCGCCTCAGCAGGGCGGGATGGTGCCAGATCGCACGTTCCATGAGCAATTTCCGCGACTCCGCGCGGACTTTCACCCCAAACCGCAGCTGTGACCTCGACGAGGGAGCCGTGGGGCGAAATCTGGACCACTTTACGAAGGTCGACGGCAGATGCCAAGCGAGCGGGGTTGGATTGCACCGGATTCCAGAGAGGGGTCCACTGGGGCGCATCACGGAGTTCTCGGCTTGGGTCGATAATCTTTCTTGTCGATACATGCGTCATACATTGTTCGGTCGATCGGAATCCATTCCGAATTTCTGATCCCGCGAGTGTTCGAGTAGGTCGGGCTGACGGGAAACCCACAAGCCAGCTTGATCCAACGATTCTGTTGCATCGAGATCGCGCGCACCTCGTCCGCGACTTCCGAGAGGTCTTGATCCTGGCTGAAGATCAGGGCCACATCGCAACGGTTTTCGCGAACTGCGGCCACGACATCCAGAGCGAGGCGGACATCGACTCCTTTTTCGTTTCCGACTGGGACTGTTGTTGTTCCCCCGCCAGGCAACTGCACTGTCTGGTCGCGGTATTTGAGATGACGGGAAAACGTCTTCACACCGACTCGCCCCATATGAGCGAGCTTTGCGGTCCAAAAATGGTTCTTTATTGGATCATCCTGTGGACTTGGCATCCCCGTGTAAAACCAAGTTTTTTCCAACTGCCAATTCATGGATTGGCAGACCGCTTTCGCGAGCAGCAATGGATCGTAATTGGGCCAGGAATACCCAAATGCGTATTTGGCGGCATAGAACAAATTCTGGCCATCGAAGAACGCATGCACACGTTTCACTGCAGGTTCGGCTGGCATGAGACAACTTCCAAGAACAAGTCCACAAAAACAGAACCCCGCCGGAGGCCTTGCGGCAGGTCCGACGGGGGGTAGATACGATCGTGATTTGTCTGGGGGAAGTATCGACCGCATCGACTGAAAAGTCAATCCAATCCTAAATCGTGTCAGGCATCATCGGGTGTTTCGAAGACGAATCACTCCTTCTCTGCCGGAGAATCCCCCCGCCCATCGGTTGCAGTGCGGCTCGAACTCTGGCACAGTTACCGGCGTGGAGATCGAGCTGGCGACCTATGGCTCACCCGAAGGTTTGAGCGAGGGATGATGCACCGGGTCCATTGACTGGCCTGCTGAACGCTGACGGCCCCCCCATGCACGCGACCCTCTACCTCCAGAAGAAAACCAAGGACCGCCCGCCCGCGGTGGCGGTGCTGTTTGGGGAGGAGACGCACCTCAAGCAGCAGTGCGTGGCCCGGTTGACCGAACTGGTGCTGGGGACCGGGCCGGATGCGGCGGTGGGACTCGTGAAGTTCGCGGGGAAGGACTCGGAACTCAAGACGGTGAAGTCGGAGTTGCAGACGGTCGGGATGTTTGTCGCCTCACGGCTCGTCGTGGTCGAGGACGCCGATGAGTTCGTGACCAAGTACCGCGAAGGACTGGAGGCGTACTGCCTCAAGCCGTCGTCGCGGTCGGTGCTGGTTCTCGACTGCAAGTCGTGGAAGTCCAACACCCGCCTGGCCAAGAAGATTGCCGAGTCGGGCCTGGAACTCGACTGCGGGGAACTCGCAGCCGGGCCCTTACTCAAGTGGGTCACCGATCACGCAGCCTCCGAACACGGGAAGCAGATCAGTCGGGACTCGGCCAGCTTGCTCGTCGAACTGGCGGGGACCGGACTCGGGCAACTGTCGATGGAGCTGGCCAAGCTGGCGAGCTTTGTCGGTGAACGTCCGCAGATCAAGCCGGACGATGTGCGGCAACTAGTCGGGGGTTGGAAGGCGGAGGAGACGTGGACCATGACCAACGCGGTGCGCGATGGGAATCCGGCCTTGGCGCTGACGTGCCTGTCGAAGCTGTTGCATGCCGGGGAGGCGGCCCCGAAGATTCTGGGAGGGCTGATTTATGTGTTTAAGAAATTCGCGGTGGCCACAGAGCAATCGCGACGCAAGGTGCCGCTGCGACAGGCACTGCAAGAGGCGGGGATCTTTCCTCGGGACATCGAGACATCGGAGCGGTACTTGAAACGGCTGGGCCGACCGCGGGCCGATCAGTTGTTCGCCCGCCTAGCCGATGCGGATCGCGACCTCAAAGGCGGCAGCCGCTTGCCCGACCGGTTGCAGTTGGAGCAACTCCTGCTGTGGTTGTCGGGCCAGTTGGGGTGATCCTTCCGTAGGATGGGCAATCTTGCCCGTCCCTTGGCGTGTCACCGACCACAGCGTGTTCGCCATGCAGAAGTCCGCTCGCGACCTTTGTCACCCGTCGACCTATACCCCCAATTCCATCTCCAGGAACAGATGCGGTTCCTTCTGATAAGCCGCCTTCATTCGCTGTAGCGTCTCCCAGCGCGTGATGTGGTGCGGACTCTCCAACTGGGGCACCTCTTCCGGAAGGGTCAGTAGTTGCTCCTTGCGGATGATCATCGCTCGGATTTTACGAGTCCGAATCTCGCCAGCCGACTCACTGGTCAGGCAAATCAGATAGGAAGCGGAAGTGACTGGCAGCTTCAGATCCCGCTTCAAGGGACCGGTGGCAAACTTCTCGGCCAGTTCATTGAGTACCTGATTCAGATAGTACCAATAGTCGGCCTTGGGGAGAGGCAGAAACGGGTTGGCCGCTGTGGTTTGCTTCGCACTGGCCAGCACTCGTTCTGAGGCCGACTGATTCAGAAACACCTCCTCACACGACTTCTCCAGCAAGGTCCGGATTTCGAGCCGACCGTCCTGAAGGATGTTGAGCGAAAAGTTCAGTCGGTCCAGAAAGTCCCGATTCTTCCAGGCTCGACGCGCCCGCCAGCGACCGAAGCCCCAGCCAATGAAAGTAAACACCGACACCGCAATCAACTGAGTGCTGTGGTCGCGAATCTTCAGGAGGAGTTGTTCGAGCCACTGTTGCATTGGATCGTTCTCCGTTTGAGGTTGACATCATCATGAATGGGAACCTATCCCGGAAGCGCTGCATATTTCCGAAGCTGGATCCCGTGTTCGAGTGCCAGTTCCGGCCCCCCACGTTCTGGCGAACGTGGCTACCCTACTGCCCGCTGGGGATGACCCGCGCGGTGCCGTCCCCATTGGCGAGCACCAGCCTCTTCCCATCCGGCGAATAGCGAGCGGCGTTGCCCACGCGACCGATGCGCTGCTCCGTGAGAACCTTGCCATCGGCCATGTTCCAGACCTTGAGATGACCCGCATAGCCATAGGACAACACGCGGTCGCCGACCGGATTGAACGTCACCGAGTGGATATAATCAGTGTGCCCCTCCAGCACCCGTTGCTCGCTGCCGCTGATGATGTCGATGAGATGCACCTTGCGATCGGCCCCGGCTGCGGCCAGCAACTGGCCGTTAGGATGGATGGCGACGGAGTACATCGTGGCGTCATAGCGGGTCAGTTGCTTGAGTTGCCGACCGCCCACGATGTCCCACAGCCGCAGCGTGCCATCGGACCCGGAGGTGATCGCGAAGGTCTCATCGGGGCTGAGCGTCACGGCGTGGACCGCACCGGTGTGGCCGTTGAGTTGGAACCTCTGCTGGCCGGTCGTGACATCCCAGACCCGCACGGTCTGGTCGGTGCTGGTCGAGACGACCGTGCGGCCATCGCGAGTGATAGCCACACCATAGACCGGCCCGCCGTGACTGAACTGCCGGGTGAAGGCGGGGCCAGCGTAGGTCCACTCCTCGATCTTGCCGGTACTCAGGGCCAGCCAGACCGAACGGTTGTCGACCGCGAACTGCATCTTTGTGACGAGTCCCTCGACCGGGAATTGCTGATGCGGCGTCAGCTCGAGGGCGGGCTGAATGTTGGGCAGTGAGGGACCAAACAGATGCACCGTCTTCCCCGCCGTCGCCACCGCCAGCTTCTGTGAATCGGGACTCCACTGGAGCGCCGTGATCGCGGTGGGGGCTGCATCAGCGACCTGGTGTCGCTGGATCGGCTCATCGGGAGCGTTCACATTCCAAATGAGAACCTCGCCCGCTTCGGTGCCCACGGCGAGGCGCTGGGCATCGGGGCGAACGGCGACGGTGGTCGGCTTAAACGCACCGCCCAGCGCGCCACCCTTGAAGGTCCGGCTCACGGTGCCGTTACTCACCTCGGTCATGATGACCAGACCATCATCGCCGCAACTGATCGTCTGTGCCCCGCCTTGATACATCGCCAGGTCTCGCACCGGCCCCTTGTGAATCGGCCACGCGCGGATGATCGAGGTCTTCACCGACTTCAGCAGCTTGTCCTCGCCGGTCGAGACCAGCGTGATTCCATCAGCGAGGTAACGCGCCGTCACGATCGGCCCGACATGGTCCGCAAACGATTCGAGCAGCTGACCAGTCGCCACCTCCCACACGCGGATGATCGCATCGGCCCCCGCCGTGGCCGCGCGCACTCCATCGGCAGTCATCGTGACTGATCGGAGTGGTTGCGGATGCGGGATCGAACGCAGCAGTTTGCCATCGGCGAATGACCAGAGGTGGAGTTGCTTGTCCTCGCCAATCGCCGCGACGAATTGTCCGTTCGCGGAGAGGGCCAGCTTCAGCAACGGGGTCGCGGGAGCCTCCAGCGTCTTGGTGAGGGTGCCATCCGCGAGGTTCCACTGCCGCACCTTGCCATCGCCGCCCGCTGCCAGAATGAACTGCTGATCGGGCGTCATCGCCAGAGCATGCACGCCGCCGGGGACGCTGTCCCACATCCGCAGCAGCGTGCGCTGCACGATCACGGCGTCGTTCCCTGGACCGATGAGAGCCAGCGACCGCTGATCGGCTCCGGTCCAGGCGGAGTCGGTGACTGGAAGGAGCGTCGCAATCTCTTCCTGGACGATGCCGGTGGCAAGAGCTGCGATCCGCACGCGCAGTTTGTTGTCGCACAGCGCGACCAGCAAGCCGTCCTTGCTGAGGCGGGCCGACGTGATCCCTGGACCGAACGGGGTCGACTTCACGAGCGTCCCGTCGAGCTTCCACACATGGTATCCGCCCTGGTCGTCGAGCGAGGCCAACTGCGCCGCATCGGCAAACAGTTCGAGGGACTTGAGCGGTCGACCGGGCGTGTTGATCGGTGCCCCGGCGGTACCGTCCCACTTCAGACGCAGGATCGTCTGGCCCGCATTCGGCAGAACGAGCAGCCCTTGTTCCGGCGACAGACGCTTCAATTGAACTGCGGGCGCTCCGGGGACCGGGAACTCCCACGCAGGCTTGGGGGCCTCTTCCCCAGCTGCGGGTTTCTGCTTGGGGAGTGGGAAGGTCCAACTGCGAACCACTCCATCGGCTCCGGCGGTGATGAGGGAGTTGCGGTCGCTGGAGAATGCCAAAGCGGTAATCTCTCCGGCATGCGCAGCGAGGTAGCCCTCGGCCGCTCCACTGCCGACATTCCAGACCCAGACGACGCCTTGTGCATCTCCGGTCGCGAGCAGGCCGTCGTCGTCACGCAGCGCGAACGCCCGCAGCGGCTGCTCATGATTCGCATAGGCCGTTTGCTGCGTGGGCGCGTTGCTGGCCCAGAGTCGCGTCGTCTTGTCCTCTGAGATCGTGGCCAGACGTTGCCCGCTGGTGAATGAGAGAATGCCTCGCAGCGGCCCGGCGTGGCCTTTGAGGTCGAACACGGGGAGCGGTTGCTGCCAGAACCGGACCGTCCCGTCTTTGCCGCTGGTCGCGTACCGCGTCGCGTCGGCATGAATCGCGACATCGGTCACCGGACCGATGTGGCCCGCCACTCGACCACGCGGCGTGCCATCGGCCATGTTGAGCACGTTCACGCTGCCATCATCGGCCCACGCGGTGAGCCAAGCTGCGTTCGGCGACACCGTATGCCCCGTCAGCTTGCCGACGAACTTCGGCAACTCGCGAGTCGCCATCCCGGTGGCCATGTCGAGCAGCTTCATCGTGCCATCGGCGAGACTCCATAGAGCGTTGTTCTGTCCGGGGATCATCGTGAACTCGATCGGAACAGCCGGAGCGGTGCCGAGTTCCTTCGGCAGCATCGGCGTGAGTTGCCAGATGCGGAGGATACCGTCATCGCCGGTGGTGTAGAGCTGCTGGTTGTTGGCGTGGACGGCGGTCGAGGTGACGCGGCCCGCGTGCCCGAAGAGGCGGCCCTGCGGCGTGTCGAGGTCGGGGGACCAGAGCAAGATTCGCCCGCTGGCGTCGGCGGTGCAGAAGATCGCTCCATCGGTCCGAGAGGCGATCGACAGCACCTCGGCAGTATGACCCGGTCGGAGGATCGTCGGGACCGGAACTGGCCCGCCCGGCTTGGCGATCAGCAGATCGTGGATGCGGAAGTTCTTGTCGTCAGCGACGGACAGCAGACTCCGCCCATCGGGGTTGAGGACGAAGCCACGCACTGGGGTGGCGTGTTCGGCGAAGCTGCGGATCGGCTTGGAGAGCGGCAAGTCCCAAGTCCGCAGTGTGTTGTCCTGGGCCCCGGTGACCAGCGTGCGGCCATCGCCACTGACCGCGAGGCAATAGAGCGGCCCGGTGTGCTGGGTATAGCGCCGCAGCTCGACCGACTTGGCGACATCCCACAAGCGGGCGGTCTGGTCGGAACTGGCGGTGACGACCCGCTCGCCATCGGGAGTGAAGACCCCCATCACGACCGCGCCCTCATGACCGTAGAGGACTCCCGGCTCCGGAACCGGGGCCTGAGCGAGAGCCGGAAGAGCCAGCCCGAGGCTCGACAGACTGGCCCATGCCACAAGCACTGCCACCCAAGGGAGTCGCTTCAGAGACATTCGCTTCATCGGGAACACTCCGCCAATTCTGACCGCAACATTCCAGACTGAGGTGCTTGACGCGCCCCGAGCGGGAGGTACCAACTCTCGCCCCGGTGTTTGGAATGGCTCGACCGGCGCACCCTAGTGTGGCTGGAGAGGAGTCATCTCGCAATGATGAATGCTCGTTGGTTGATGTGTCCCAGCGAGGAATCGGATGACGAAGCGGCAAAACCCGCTGGTCATCGGGACGAGGTTTCCGGAAATCCTCAGCGCCATTGACGGAGGATGGCCGTCTGGGGATACAACCCGTGATTCCGCAGGGCGGGACCGATGGTGGCCCGCTGCGGAAGATGACCTCTCGATGGAACGGGCTGACCGATGCGTGCTTCATTCCGCCTGGCCACTTGGCTGACAG
>JAYTFV010000071.1:0-3211 GCA_043734065.1 Planctomycetota bacterium | reverse complement strand
GGATGGCCCCCTTGCGCCCCACGATCGTGGGGACCGAGATCGCCACATCGTGCAGACCGTAGGCTCCGTTTTGGACCGTGGAGACGGGCTGGATGCGGTGGCGGTCGAGGGCGATGTCGTGGATCACGTCGGCGATTGAGACACCGACCGCGAAGCCCGCGCCGCCCTTCTTCTTGATGACCTCGGCACCCGACCCGCGCGTCCGCTTCTCGACTTCGGCCAGCAGAGCCTGCGTCACGCCCGGCCACTTCTCGATTGGGACTCCCGCGATCTGGGCTGCGGACCAGATCGGGACCATGCTGTCGCCGTGTTCGCCGAGGATTGTCGCGGAGACCTGCGTCGGCGGGGCGTTGAACTGCTGGGCGAGGAGGCTCCGCAGACGGGTGGTATCGAGGACGGTGCCCAGGCCGATCACCTGCTGCGCGGGGAGGCCGAGTTCCTGAGCGGCGAGGTAGGTCAGCACGTCAACCGGATTCGAGACGACGAAGATGATCGCGTCCTTGCGGATGCCGACCTTCTTGAGATCGGCGAGGATCGACCGGAACAGCGTCACATTGCGATTGATCAGATCGAGCCGGCTCTCCTCCGGCTTGCGACGAAGACCGGCGGTGATGCAGATGACATCGGCGTCGGAACACTTGTCGGTGCCGCCGGAGGTGATCCGCTGGTCGTGGAGCAGAGCGGCTCCATGCAGCAGGTCGAGGGCCTGCCCCTCAGCCAGTTCCGGGTTCACGTCGACGAGACAGATGTCCCGAACGATGCCGCCCGTCTGGAGTGCGAACCCCGCACTGGAACCCACAAGACCGCCGCCGCCGATAATCGAGACCTTCATTCGGACTGTTCCCTGAACGCTGTGGTGTGCGGGTCAGCACCGACCCGCCTTGGTTGATCGTCGAGAAAGGATAGCGAATCCGGGGAGAAAGTCAGAGGGCATTTCGAACCCGTCCAGGAGCGAGAGCATCAGGCAGCCTGCGAACGCTTGAAGTATGACATTCTCCCTCTCGATTTGACCTGCCCCGATTCTCAGAGTAACCTGTGTGTACGTGGAGTGTTGACGCTCTGCCCTCGTCACTTCGGGATTTGCTCACGTGGTCGTGGCTCAGAACATTTCGATTCGCTCCAACTGCCGGATGATCGGCGGTGGCATTCGAATTATTCCTGCGCTCTGGCGACGTTGAGGACTCCCCCCAGTTTGAGTCACTTCAACCTCAAGTCGCCATCGGCTTGAGGTTTTTTCGTTTCTGGAGAGTGGATCAGACACTCCCCCACTCCCCACTCCCCAGGCCCCCACCATGCGAGTCCAACTCTACGACACCACCCTCCGCGACGGCAGCCAGGGAGAGGGCGTGAATTTCTCCCTGCAGGACAAGCTGCTCATCACCGAGCGGCTCGACGAGATGGGGTTCGACTTCATTGAGGGCGGCTTCGCGGGGTCGAACCCCAAGGACGATGAATACTTTCAGTTGGTGGCCGACATGCCGCTCCAGCATGCGGTCGTGTGTGCTTTCGGCATGACGCGCAGGCGTGGGGTCACAGCTTCCGAAGACCCCGGCATCCAGGCGATGATCAAGACGCGGGCGAAGGTCTGTACGGTGGTCGGGAAGACGTGGGACTTGCACGTGACTGAGGTGCTGCGAGTCTCGCTCGAAGAGAATCTGGCGATGATCCGCGACTCGGTGTCGTACCTGCGGTTGCAAGGGCGGCGGGTGTTCTACGATGCGGAGCACTTCTTCGACGGCTGGAAGGCGAACCCGGAATACGCCCTGAAGACCGTCACAGCAGCCTCGGAGGCCGGGGCCGATATCATCGTCTGCTGCGACACCAACGGCGGGAACCTGCCCGAGGGGATCGCCGCGACCGTCAGCGAACTGAAGGCGAAGTTGATCGTGCCGCTCGGCATCCACTGCCACAACGACTGCGATGTGGCGGTGGCCAATTCGCTCCGCGCGATCGACCACGGGGCGATCCAGGTGCAGGGGACGATCAATGGCATCGGCGAACGCTGCGGGAATGCCGACCTGATCAGTCTGGCCGCGAACCTGGCCCTCAAGAAGGGGCAGGAGATCCTCGTCCCCGGCGGGATCACGCGGCTCACCGAGTTGTCGCGGTACATCTATGAACTGGCCAATATGAATGTCCGCAACAACCAGGCGTTCGTGGGTCGCAGTGCCTTCGCCCACAAAGGCGGCATGCACGTTCACGCCATCAACCGCATCGCCATGAGCTACGAACATATCACTCCCGAGACGGTCGGCAACGAACGCCGTGTGCTGGTCAGCGAACTCTCGGGCCGGTCGAACATCATCGCCAAGGCCACGAAGTACGCCCTCGAACAGGACGACGAACTGATGCGCTGCATCCTGGCTCGCGTCGTCGAACTCGAGAACCAGGGGTATCAGTTCGAGGCCGCGGAGGCGTCGTTCGATGTCCTCATGAAGAAGTGCGCGGGGACGTATATGCCGAAGTTCGTGCGGGTGCATTCACGCGTCTCGACGCAGATGGATGAAGGCGGGTTAGTGGGGAGTGGTGAGAGGTTAGTGAAAGAGGGGCTCTCCGAATCGTCAACGCTCTACACCGAAGCCACGCTGAAGCTGCGTGTAGGTGAGTATGTCGTGCATGTGGCCGGCGAAGGCGATGGCCCGGTGAATGCCCTCGACAATGCCCTGCGCAAAGCGCTGATCCCGACCTACCCCAGCCTCGCGCAGATGAAGCTCGTCGACTACAAGGTCCGCGTCATCAACTCCACCGAAGGGACAGCCGCCCGCGTCCGCGTCGTCATCGAGAGCCAGGACGACACCGACTTCTGGAGTACCGTCGGCGTCAGCGAGAACATCATCGAAGCCAGTTGGATCGCCCTGGTCGATGCGGTGGAGTACAAGCTGTTCAAGGACGAAGGGGTGCTAGGGGCCGCGGAGTAGCCCCCTTCACCAGATGTTGGAGTTCAGCCTTGAGGCTGCCTCGACCGCGTTCATCGATCGGGCACTGCAAGGTCCCCGACAGACTAAAGCCTGGAATCCAACGGTGGAAGTGGGTGCCTGGGTGTTGGCTTCGCGAGTGCCGACAGACCTCCGAAGGAGTCCAGTCGCCATTCTACGGAGGTTCTCGCTCCTCAGCCCCAACGGGGCCTGACTCGATAGCCCAGGGCGACAGCCCTGGGAAATCGCATGCCAACCCTTCCCCCAAGGCCCAACGGGCCGTCACTCGACTCCGC
>JAYTFV010000070.1:0-3738 GCA_043734065.1 Planctomycetota bacterium | reverse complement strand
TCCGGAGGCTGACGCCATCCGGCTCGCCGAGGGCGCAACAAACTCCGCGCTTCCCTCTGGTCCCAATCCACCCACGTCCGGTCGTTTCATCCGACCCGGACTGGCGACCGACGCTTGCTGTCGAGCCACGTATCGAACCGCCAGCCACGTCTGTCAAGGTCAGACCGGGCACTGGTTGACGATTTGCCGACTTGCAGAAATTCCCCTTCTGGATGGATGACAGACTCCTCGATTGACAACATACTCGCACAGCGCGGAAAGGAGGTCCGCCGGTCTCTGGGAGTTCCACCTTGATTGAATACCGCAGCTTCCGCAACTTCGATCCGCCGGGGATCTGGAAGCTCTGGATGGAGGGGCGGATGGGGCGGGGAGCGGCCCTGCCCCGCTCGATCGATGCGTTTGAAGAGATCAACTACGGGCAGCCCTACTTTGATCCGGCGGGGTTGGTGGTGGCTCTGGATGAGGGCCGGATCGTGGGGATGGTCCACTCGGGGTTTGCGGCGACGGAGGACCGGTCGCAACTCGACCGCACGACGGGGGTGATTTGTGCGGTGCTGGTGCATCCCGAGTATCGCCGCCAGGGGATCGGGACCGCACTGCTGGCGAAGGCCGAAGCCTACCTGCGCGAGCAATCGGTCACGCGGTTGCTGGCTGGCCCGGCGCGGGGACTCGATCCGTTCTACTTCGGGTTGTACGGCGGCTGTCGACCATCGGGGTTCCTGCTCTCGGATCCAGCGGGTAAGCCGTTCTTTGAGAAGCTGGGCTATACGGAGTTTGAAAAGCACGGGGTGTTCCAGCGCGATCTGACGATTCCTCGCGATCCGACTTCCATGCGGGGAGTGTCGATTCGACGGCTGACGGAACTGGTGACTCTGGACACATCGGAAGCACCCAATTGGTGGTGGTATACGCACCTGGGCCGGATCGATTCGGTGTGGTACTGTTTGAAGCTCAAGCGGACCGGAGAGCCGATCGCCAGCGTCAGCGTGACGCCGCTCGACCATTATGACGATGCCTGGGAGGACCGCTCCGTCGGGATCGTCGACATGCGAGTGAACCCCACCTGTCGAGGACAGGGGTACGGACAGACGCTGTTGATTGAGGTGGTCCGCAGCCTGCGCCAGGATCGCTTTCATCGGGCGGAGATCCACTCCCCGGAGAGCAATCCGATGGGGATTCGAGCCTTGATCGCAGCGGGATTTGCGAGAATCGATACGGGAATCGTCTACCAGAAAACCTAAACCCGCCCCGGCGGCTCACGAACGGAGACAGCCACCGGTGCGGGTGCGTTGAGTCAATGTGGAGGTCGTGACGCCCCGCGCGGGGAGCGATCGGATTTACGGCTGGGTGTCCTGCGGTTCGTGGTCGTGTCGCTCGCGCTGGATGGCTTGGTAGACTTCTTCCCGATGGATCGAGACATCTTTGGGAGCTTCGATGCCCAGACGGACTTTATCCCCCTGGATGGCGACCACCATGATCGTGATCGAATCACCGATGATGATCTTTTCATCCTGCTTGCGGCTGAGCACCAACATGTCCTGAGTCCTCGAGTTGCCTCATGCGTCGTCCGTCCACTCCAAGGAGTTCGGACATATCAGTCACTGTAGGTCATGTTGTGATGGGAGATTGCATCAATCCCGAAGACACTGCGATCAATTGCACGGAGACGACAGAAGTGCCGAACACGCCCGGTCAGAACAGCCATGAGGATCGGACCGGAAGTGCCAGTCCTCCCGCAGATTCCACAGAAGCACGACATGCCGGTGATGCCGAGGACGCGGGTGGCCAAGCCCGGCCCCGGCAGGCGGACGAACTTGCATTGGACTCCTCAACCCTCAACCCTCAACGCTCAACCCTCAACGCTCAACCCTGGTACGCGGACGGCCTGCGGTTTAATTGCACGCAGTGCGGCGATTGCTGCACGGGGGCTCCGGGGGCTGTCTGGGTGACGGAGGAGGAGCTGACCGCGATTGCAACTGAGCTGGGCAAACCACTGGGCGAGGTGCGTCTGTTGCACACCAAACTCATCGGCGGGCGGTGGAGCCTGCGGGACTATCCAAACGGGGATTGCGTGTTCCTCGACCCCCAAACCCGCCGGTGCCAAGTCTACGCCGCGCGGCCGATGCAGTGCCGGACCTGGCCGTTCTGGCCGTCGAATATTGAAACAAAGGAAACCTGGAACAGGACTTGCGACCGCTGCCCCGGGTCTGGCACCGGGGCTTTGCACTCGTTGGAAGTGATCCAGCTCCAGGCGAGAGCCTGTGACATCTGACGCACTATCGGCGAGTCGCCCCGTCAACGCGAAATAGGGGAGTTCGCCTCCATCGGGAGGGCGAGCCTCCATCGGGAGTCAAGATATTCCGTTTAGGCAAATTCAACCGATTTTTCCAGATTTGCTGATTCTGCCGAGGAAGCCCGTCCGATACAGAGGTTGGCTCGGATTGTTTCGTCGCGGAGTGCGTTCGTAGGCACTCTCTGATGGGCACCGGAACTCCCCACACACCCGCATCTTGACACTAACTTGAAGTTGGCAATACACTTGGGGCGTCGGTCCCAGTCCCTGGGACAACAAGTGTGTGACTGGTTCGAGCGGTTCGGTTGCGGGAGAACGTCGTCGTGACGAAGAAAGAGATTGTCAAAACGATTTCGGAAGAGTGCGGCCTGACGCAACTGAAGACCAAAGAAGTGGTCCAGAAAACGTTTGAGGCCATCATCGCCACACTGGTCGGTGACTCGCGACATCGAATCGAGTTGCGCAATTTCGGAGTGTTCGAGGTGAAGAAGAGAGCCGCCCGCAAGGCGCGCAATCCTCGCACCGGCGAACGTGTGGAAGTCGCTGAGAAGTACGTCGTGACCTTTAAGCCCGGCAAAGAGATGGAGGAACAAGTCCTCCTGCTGGAGGAGAGGGGCGTGGTTCTGCTCGAAGGAGACTTCGGTGCGGACGACGACGATGACGACTCGGACGATGGAGATTCCGGCGCTGCCTCTCCCGGTTCGCCACAAACCCCGCCTCACAGCGGCTCTTCGGCGAATCCTGGTTAGGTCTCCCCCTCAAGGGAATCCGGGCACGCGGTGCATCGAGCATCGTGAGCGTGCGGTCCGCGGACCGCCGCGATTCAGGGTGTGGCCCCCGCAACCCCTGATCGCGTAGCAGACCGGAGTCAGGGAGGAACTCTCCAATGCGCAAGATCGCCACGAGTCTTCTGTTCGCACTTCTGATGGGTTTTCAGGTCGGCTGCTTCGTGCCGATTTGGAGTCCCAATCCAGACCTCCGTGTGCGGCAGTTGATCTACCAATCGGAATCCTTCCGGCATATCCCGGAAATCTGGGACCGCATCTGGGGCTTTGATATGCCCGACCTGGCCACCCCCTACCGCACGCACGGCGGCGTGATCTAACGCCTTCTCGTCTGGGGACACCGGCGTCGCCACGTTCGTTAGAACATGGGGACTCGCTTCCCAGCGCGGACACGTCCAGAAGCACCCCGCTTGACCTTCCCCAGCCGCGCACCGATAAACCCGGTGAGCGGCTGACGCCGTTGAGACACCCCGCCAGCACAACAAAAGCCGAATCCCCACCAAGTCAAAAAGATTGTTGCTGGACTTCCCGCTCGCGACCGATATAGTACAGTCTCGCGACGGGGTTCCCCCACAGCGAACACAACGCGGGGTGGAGCAGCCCGGTAGCTCGCGAGGCTCATAACCTCGAGGTCGCAGGTTCGAATCCTGTCCCCGCCAT
>JAYTFV010000069.1:0-5750 GCA_043734065.1 Planctomycetota bacterium | reverse complement strand
CCCCACGGGGTTGCGTCACATGCCTGACGCAACCCCGTGGGGGTTGGAACTCGAGTCATCGATCGCAAACCCAGGGTTTCCCGCTACGCGGGCCACCCTAGGCTACGGGGCGTGACCCCTTCGGGGTCGGGGCACCGACAAACGAGACGCACACAGAGGTCATTTCAGTCTCGTGGTGCAGGCCCCCACCGCACCACAAATCTGCTACGATGGCCTAATCGCAATCCCACGATCCCGATTCCGTTGTGAAGTCGTGGACACCCTCTCGGAGTTGGCCATGCAGGCGGTGACTCTCAAAGACGCCAAGCGTCATCTGCCGCAACTCATCGAGCAGGTTCTCGCCGATGCCGAGCCGCGGATCGTCGTGACCGACACGGGCCAACAGGTCGTGGTCATGCCGCTGGACGAGTTCAATTCGTGGAAGGAGACGCTGTACCTTCTGAGCAATCCCGCCAACTCAGCTCATCTCCGTCGCTCGATCGCAGAAGCGGAAGCAGGGCGAACGGAGAAACGGGAGTTGACCGGCGAATGAATCTGACGTTCACTCCCTCGGCATGGGACGATTATCAGTGGTTCCAGCAACAGGACCGCAGGCTGCTGAAACGCATCAATCAATTGATCCAGGAAATTCTGCGAACGCCATTGGAGGGGATCGGCAAGCCCGAACCGCTCAAGGGCGACCTGTCGGGCTACTGGTCGCGGCGTATCAATGACGAACATCGTGTCGTCTATGCGGTCCGTAGCGAAGAGATCATCATCGTCGCGTGCCGGTATTATTATGAGGGATGAGTGTGTGTCAGCGGTCGCACACTACGCCCCCAGAGTTCCGACCAACTCGTCCAGATACTCCGGCCTGCGGACATGCTCCAACTCCCGCTCAGCCAACTGGCGACGGTGGGGACTGCGGATATTCGAAGCTCCGCGACTCCGCGTGCCAGAGGACTCGGGGTCGGGGACGCGGCGAGTTCCGCATTGAGGACTTCGCGTGGCCACAATACTTTTGGGGCAGGCGCGTGATCGGTGACGCGATACAATAGCATGACCGCCTTTTCAGGGTGGGGCGGGTCAGTCGGTCCGTCCCTCGGAGTGGTTCCCAGCCCGCGAGAATATCCCCATGAGTGATCCAGAAGCGTTGACCAGCCTGAGCATCGAAGAACTGGAAGCCTTGGCCGATTCTCAGTTGGCACTGACGGCACAAACTCGCCTCGATGATCTGCTCGCTCGACATGCGGAACAGAAACTCGCGACGGAGGAACTTCGGGAACTGGACCGCCGACTCCAGCAATCCGATCAACTCACGATCCTGAAGACCCGCGCTCGTTTGACGCTGTCCCAGTGGAAGCTGGAAGCTGTCGGATCATGAGCGTTTACGTGCCTCTGTCGCTCCAACGACTGGTGCGCGAGCGATTCCGAGATTGTTGTGCGTATTGCAAGACCGCCGAGAGGCTGACCGCCACCGCCTTTGAGTTGGAACACATTCGACCGCGCTCGCTCGGTGGTGAAACGGCCTTTGGCAATCTCTGCTTGTCGTGCCCGATGTGCAATCGATACAAGTCGGATTCTTCGTCGGCAGTGGACCCGCTCACCCAGATCGTGGTTCCCCTGTTTCACCCGCAAGAGCAAGGATGGGGAACACACTTTGCGTGGCGCAGTGACGGCATCGAGATCATCGGCCTCTCGTCCACGGGTCGAGCGACTCTGACGGCATTGCGTATGAACCGTTCGGCAATGATTCGTGTGCGGCGAATGTGGGTGGCTATGGAGGAGCATCCACCGAACTGGGAGTAGAACGAGTCCCAAGCGAGCGGCCCGCGTTCTGGCGAACGCGGCTACCCCGCATCTTCAACGGGTCACACGCTACGCCCCTAGCGTCCCGACTAACTCCTCCAGATACTCCGGCCGCTGGA
This sequence comes from Planctomycetota bacterium, assembly GCA_043734065.1. Classification (GTDB taxonomy): domain Bacteria; phylum Planctomycetota; class Planctomycetia; order Planctomycetales; family Planctomycetaceae; genus TH-plancto1. The sequence goes on along the minus strand of JAYTFV010000069.1, from coordinate 3,843 downwards.
CATGCTCCAGTTCGAGCTGAGCCAGTTGCCGTCGAGTGTCCAAACTGCTGAGGAAGGCAGCGTCGAAGCGCTGCGGGTGAGCCAATGCCTGCTCCACAGAGGCCAGGAGCTTGGTCCATCGTTCGATATCCCTCTGCTGCCGGGTGCGGAGGCGTTCCTGATACCAGGCACTCCCGAGTAAATAGTCGAGCGTGAACATCTTGCGGATTTCGGGGTGGGTCTCGTCCATCCCGTCATAGTGCCCGTGGGCCATGATCGTCAGCAACGCCCGGATCGGCGGGCAGGCTTCGTCGATCGAGCCGTCCTCGAAATACTGCTGGGCCACCCGCTGGTATGCCTCCATGATGTACTTCACACCGTCGGCGAAGCTCGCCGGGTCTTGCTTCTCGGGTTGCAGGATCGGCAGGTCGAACACCTTGTCCGGGTTGTCGAAGATGCGGGCGAAGAAGTGCTTCACGAACCGGTCGGTGATCCGGTAGCCGAGCCTTCGCGAAGGGATCGTCTCGCCGCCACTCTCCGTGTCGTCCACCTTTTCGAGGTACTTGTTCGCGATCAGGAAAGCCGGGTCGCGCTCGTCCTCCGACATGCGGCACCACACCTCGGGCACCAGCAAGCTGATGTCATGATCGAAGCGGTGTTTCGGCCCCACATGCCCCGCCGCCGAAGAGAACCCGGCCAGGTTCGTCAGGATCATCGACACCAGAGCCGCGTTGAGGTCGGCTGTCGTGCGGAGGGCGTTGAACGGGCCCTTCGTGAGAGCTCCTTCGCTGCCCGCGCCCGTGGTCGAGGGACTCTTCCCTGTCAGAGAGCAGATGTAGTCCATGAACAGCTCGGGCAGTTCCTGGTAATGAATCGGGTTGTAGACGGCCAGGCTGCGGATGCCCTTGGACGGCTCGGGCGGGTTGTTGCGGCGACCGGAGATGATGGCGTTAACCGGCAGCGGGACCGGTCGTCCATCGGGGATTTTGCGATAGAGCCGCACGCCCATTTCGGCGAGGTACTTGTCGAGCGGACGCACCAGGTCGGGCCGGTCCTGGAGGTAGCGCGGGTTCTTCGACGGCACACCATCAATCCGACGGGGATTGTCGGAGCAGACGATGTAGTCGCCCTCGCCGGAGGAGGCTCCCGGTTCCATCGAGTGCAGCAACTCCTGCATCGGCGGCGTGAATGCGTCGATGTCGACGACCTTCGACAGCATCTCCTCCACCGTGGCGCGCGACAGCGGTTCGTAGTTCGAAATGAAGTTCACATCCCGCCGCGCGAGGTCGGCCTCGGCCTGTTTATCGAGGCCGCGATGCACGGCATCATCGGGACGCTGGAACAGCCGCGATTCGCAGTTGGCAACGAATTTATAACTCGGAGCCACTTGCTTCGAGTTGAGCCCGGTGAGCTGCCCGCCGGGCACCACGATCGACGCCGAGATGTCGTCCTCGGTCTGCACCTTGGCAGCGGCTGCGAAGTCTTGCCGCAGCTTGAACGTCCGCCAGCCATGTTCGTCGAACAGTCCGACTCGCAAGTACGAACCCACGATCCGCCGATCATGCAGCTTAAGTTCATGCCCCGACATGCCGTTGACGACATCGACGCTGAAGTGTTTCCGCCAGTTATCGCCCCAGTCGGGGTGATACAGCCGCTTGATGGCATAGACGAGGGCGTGGATGTGATGCGGGAGCTTTTGCAGCCCGAAGTTATAATCATCGGAGAATTCTTCCGATGGTGTTAACAGTTGAATGACGCTGCCGAGCGAGCGGTCGGGAGAGAGTAATGGGCGGCTGGGGCGGTCTTTATATTTCTCGCGGCGGGTCTGAGAGGACTTCCAGCGCGTCGAATAGTCTTTGGCGAAGATGCCGTCGACGGTGCGGGCATCTCTCTCGAAGTTCTCCGTGTAGATCGGGCCGTACTGCATGTAGTCGCCGATCGGCTTGCTGATCTCGCTTTTGCCGCCGCCCGAAACCGTACATGGTTTATGGATGAAGACTCCCTCGCCCGCAGTTCCGATCAGCCGCCAGGAGGGGGCCTGCGGGTGTTTTTCCATGCGCAGCTTGTAGCCGCTGGGAGCCAGGTACACCTGTCCCGGTAGCAGCGGAATCGAGCGGGGCGTGCCGCTTTGGCTCCAGGTGATGTTCTGCTCACGGAGGTCAGCGCGGGCGTCTTCGGGGATGTAGATGATTTCCGGAAAGTGGCGGTCGATCCCGTAGCCGTGGTCCTGGACCGCGATCCGTTCCGGATAATCGCGAAACACATCGGTGATCGTACGATCGTTATAACGACGGCTATTGAACTGGAATTGATCGCCCATGTTAAAACTGGCGAAGACCAGCGCCCCGCCCGCGTGTTCCTCTTCGACATTCCCCATCAGGTTGGCGGCATAGCTGATCTGCGTCTTGACCTCTTTCTTGCAATAGCCGTAATAGTTGTCGGCGATCATCGTGACGATCACGCCAGCGGTCGTCCGGCACGTCAACTTAAAGGCATGGCCATCGTTATAGAGTTCGGTCGCGCTGTCCCAGAACATCCCGTCACGCAAGTGATGCGGCTGGGCGGCACTGCGATGCGGCAACCCGACCGACTTCTTCGTCAGCTTCGTCAGGTGCGGAGCCAGGATCACGCAGCCAGTGTGCCCGGTCCAATGCTCGACATCGAGAGCCGCATCGTTCTGCGGCAGACTCGGGTCGCCCGCGTTGCCGAAGATCGATTCGACGAAATCGAGGTTGCTGACCAGGCTGCCGGGGGCGAAGAACCGGACCTCCATCGTCCGCTCGGGAGAGTACCCGGCGACCTCGGGCGAGACGATGGGCCGCAGCAAGAGCGAGACCCACGTCCGCGTCGATTCTGGCTCCCGACCCCCGACTCCCGACTCCCGACTCCCTGTAAATGGCAGCTCCAGCAACTCATCCGGCGGACTCACTGCCGCCTGGAGCAGGGCCAGATACGTCTCGCGCGGCACCGCCAGCTTGTCCCCCGGAATCGGCAGGCCCCCCTCGCAGACGTGAAATGTTCCCTGCGTCGTGCGGCGGTCCGAGCGCGGGTTATGCAGCACCCCGTTCCGCACCCGGTACGAGGTCAGCAACTCACTCTTGTATACCGACCCATCGGCGGGGACCGACAGCACCCGCGCGACTCCATACTGGTCGAGTTCCAGTGTCGGCAACGGCAACCGAGCCTGTGCTCCGCCCGGCAAGTCCGCGAACTGTTGGCGAAGAAACTCCTCGATCCGCTGATCGACCGGGCTGCGGTATTGCCCGAGCAGTCGCGACTTCTCGACCGAGCGTTCGACCAGCGACCCGGCCACCTGAAACAGATGGTCCGCTTCGGGGTCGTTGAGCTGCGCAGTCGGCAGCCCCTGACTGGCGAGTAGCAGGTTGGCGTACCGTCTCAAATTCCGCCAAGCGTCCGCATCGAGACAGTTCTGGTGGTTGCGAATCCCGAGCGACTTCTCCAGGTTCATCGAACAGCTTTCGAATGTGGCGTCACGCGCCCGGGCCAGCGGAGGTGCGTCACTGGCCAGCACTACGAATCTCACGAGAGATGATTCTACCCGAGTGCGCTGATCCGTCGAGGACGGTGGGTTGCATCAAAGACCGTCGACGCATTTGTTGAGCGTCGTCCCCCAATCCACCAGAGTGTCTAAAGTGTCGGGTTAGCCAGCACTCTTGGCCGTCGCCGTTGCGGCGTGGAGTTGCAATCCCGTAGCCGTTCACGGGATCAAACTGCTCTTGGCTCCGATTGCGGAGAATTGATAGCGTCCGGGCATGGATGCGAGAGACAAGATCATTGAGGATCTGCGGAAGCTGGTGGCCAGTCAGTCGGAGCAGATAGCGCGGCTGACGGCGAGAGTGGCGG
>JAYTFV010000068.1:0-10157 GCA_043734065.1 Planctomycetota bacterium | reverse complement strand
TCCCGCGATGTCCGACCGGACACGCTCTTCCATCATGACGGGCGTAATGGGGATCTTGCACCAGTTCAATGTCGGAGTTGTCCGCGAACTGGTGTCCACAACGACGACCGTCACTCCGGAAGACATGTTCGCGGGCAAATGGGTGCTGGTCGATATGGCTCCCGCAGAATGGGGCGACATCGGCAACTTCATAGCGGCAGGCTGGAAATACCTGACGCAGAAGGCCGTGCTTCGGCGGCATACGGACGAAGCGGATTCGATCAATGTCATCTGGTGCGACGAGGCCCAGCAATTTGTGAACAGTCACGACGCTCATTACCTCGCACAGTGTCGCAGTCACAACGGCGCGATGATTTTTCTCAGTCAATCCGTTCACAGTTATTACGCAGCACTCAAGGGCGATACGGGCAAGCACCAAGCCGACGCTCTGCTCACGAACTTTACCAAGGTGTTCCACGCCCTGGGCGATGTGCAGACTGCCGAATGGGCATCCGGACTTGTCGGCAAGAGCTTGCAAACTTTTGTCGGCGGATCGACTGCTCCGCACGACAACATGCTCGAAGAGTTATTCGGGCAGAGCAAATTCACCGGCTCGTTCAACACTCACTATGAGAAAGTTCTTCAGGACAACTTTTTCATCAATGGCTTGAGGACTGGCGGCAAAGCAAACGGTCTGGTCTGTGACTGCATTGTGATCCGTAGCGGAGAGCCGTTTGCAAGTGGTCAGAACTGGGTGTGGGTCGCGTTTTCGCAGCAATAGGAGATGCGGCATGTCACTGCACGGCGATCCGATGTTTTTGATCCACGGCAATTCGTTTTGGCACGACGGGTACGCGACGGTTGCCCGCCAGCCAGGTGAATCGCTCAAGGCAAACATGCCAAGTTGCCCGCAGATTTCCAGAAGTTTTCCGGTTCGCTTCCATTGCGAGGGAAAGACCCTTCCACGGGTGCCACTTACTATTTACGTGAAGGGGCGAACGACAGGAATCACGCAGAAAACCAAAGGGAACTCAACTCGGCCAGAGAGCCGGAAAGGGGGAAGGGAATGAATCAGCTACTCGTCAACCTGACGGCCTTCGACATGACGTGCGACCTGTTTGGAATGGTTGCACACAAGCACGAAGAGCAAGTGCATCGACAGCTTTTCGAGCAAGTGTTTCAGACGTGCAAGGCGGGACTGGATGCCTACAGCCTGCATGACCGAGTTACGCATCAACAACCAAAACCGAAGGAGACAAGACATGAATCAGCAACCGCAAAATGACAAAGACGAAATGCAGGGAGCATTCAACTTCGTGTACGTGCTCCTGAATGGTCACGCCTCGTGCCTGACGCCATTCCTGCGAACCGATTTCGGCAAGGAGGCTTTCACGTACAGCGGGTTGGCGGCGTTCTTCATCATCATCACCTATGGCGGACTCGCTAACTCGGAAGCCATGTATGGGTTTTTCCTGCTTTGGCTACTGGCAATGCTTCGGCAACGCATCAAGGGAATTCAGAACCGCCGGAAAGGGATCGTGGTTCACTCGCGTTACACCGGCTACCCGTGGCTGTCCTGGAAGATGTTCCCACGGATCAAGGATGAAACAAACGCACGCGGTGCCGACGGCTTGATCTGCATCATGGTCGGCGTGTTGCTTTCCTATGTCGATCCGGCACTGGGTTGGTTCATCGGTGTCGGTGGCGTGTCGCTGCTTTTCGTCGAGGCATTCACGGTTGAACTCACGAAAAAGCGACTTCAAGCGATGCGCGATGCGGAGATCGAACAGCGGAATTTGGCTGAACATTACAAGCAAGGTCACTTTTAGAAGGGAGGTGAATTGTGTCTGACGAAAAAAGCACTTGGGAATCGCTTCTAGCGAAGCGAGCCGAATGGGCTGAACAACAGCCGTCACTCGGCGCGGAAATCCGGGCGATGGCGCGTGAGGGTTTGAAGGATGTCAGAAGCACCGTGATGGAGACCTTTCTGGGTAGTCCGGAACACGGTGGTGAGCCTGGCACTCCGCTCAACCCCACGATGCAACAGGTAACGCAAGACCTGGGAAACATCTACGGAAGTTACCAGGCAATGATCGACAGCTACGCGACACAGGGCCGCGAAGCTCAGCAACAGGACCGGGACAATCACATGGAGCGTTAACGCTCCGTCACCATCACAAAAGGGTTCAGCCATGTTCAATCGAAGGCAGCTTATTCAGTACGCATGTCCGATCTGCGACGCAGAGTACGGGGCCACTCCTGAGACGGCGGGCCACAATCACAACTGTGGCCACTGCAAAACCGACTTCCTGATTCCCGTCGGGCTTACCCCGAGGGAAGTGACGGTCGGCGGTTCGCCCGGCAGGAAGCTCTCAGCGCAAGAGACTGCGGCGTTTTACGCCACGCATCCCGCATCACGCGAGATGGTGGCTCGGCGACCGGTTCCGATGGAACTCGCGTCTGACGACATCGACCGGACGCAACACCTGCCAAGTCCCACGCATCGCCCCGAAGGCGAAGACAAGCCGGTGGAACTCCGTTTCGGGCGGATGATCGGCATGAAGGTCGATGTGGACGGGAAAACCCGCAACGCGATGGCGACTACTTTTCTCGGGGGCATCCTCGTCGCATTGGGAACCATCATCGCGCTCAGGTTCGGTGTGAAGACGAAGTCGTGACAGATACGTGCAACTTTTCACGGGCGGCGGGGATCGCATCCCCGCCGCCATTCATCGGAGGTTACTGCCATGTTCGATGTGCTTCTCATGCTTCTGCTTGTCGGGTTTCTGGTCATGGCCGGTATCGGCATCTGCAAAGCGATCTCCCAGGTCGCCGCGCATGTGCAAGGCCATCCTGAAGCAGGCAAGGCTCTCTTCGAGCATCTGTTCGTGCCCCTGTTCGGAACCAAGAAGGAGCCGACCGACAAGGATCGTCCGGCGAACCAGGTCTGATGGCCATGTTCGCCAAATCGAAGTGTTTCGTTGACGCGGGCGGGGACAAACTCCCCGCCCGCGATTGTCAGGAGATACGGGCAATGACTCTGGAAGAACGACTGGAGAGGATCGAAACCATGCTTGCCGTGCTGGTTGAACGCCAGCAGGTACGCGAGTGGTATTCGGTCGGGGAGTTCGCCCGCATCGTCGGTCGTTCCGGGTTCACCTGCCGCGAGTGGTGCCGACACGGCCGAATAAGCGCAGAGAAGAAGTTTAGCGGCCGGGGCGCTCATGCGGCCTGGGCCATTTCCCATGCGGAGTTTGAGCGGTTTCAGCGTGAGGGCCTTCTGCCACACGGGCAAGGTTGATCCGTCGCGTTCCCGCCCGTGCCAGAGCGTCTTGGTGGATGAAAACGAGTGTTTGTCATGAGCAGCGAAAACAAAAAGAACGAAAGGAAGCAACCGGATTCGACCGGGCCGAAGCGTCGTCGTCAGCGGCTTCCTGTTCTGGCCAGGCTCTCACTCGACGATTCGCTGCTGGCCAACGAGCACCATCCGCTCGCGCAGTCCGCGCCGGAGATTCGGGGAGCGAGCCGGGTTCGATTGATCGCTGCAATCCTCGCCCGTTTGGCCCAAACCGCCGTGAGGCGAAGCGACTGATCCGGTACAATGGAAGGAAGGCATTTTCAGGCGGTTCAGATCAGCAGCAACGGCGAAAATCCGGAAAGCACGGTGACGGGATGCGGAAACAAGAGAAGAAAAAAGAAGACAAACCCCTGCGGATCGCCGGTTACGTCCGCGTTTCGTCGCAGCGTCAGGCAACCGAAGGCGACAGCCTCGTCGCCCAACAACACGAGATCGAGCAGGAAGTCGAATTCCGCAAACGCCGCGAGAACCTGGATGTCGCGTCGCTCGAATTCTACATCGATGCCGGTAAGAGCGCGAAGGATCAAAACCGTCCGCAACTCCAGCGGCTCAAACGTGACATTGCGGCTGGCAAGATCGACCTCGTCATCTGCTTCAAGCTCGACCGCATCACGCGAAGTCTGAAAGACTTCGTTGACCTTTGGGCACTCTTTGCCGAACACGATGTCAACGTCAGCAGCCTGCGGGAGAAGTTCGACACGTCGATGCCGACCGGCGAAGCGATGGTGCAACTCATCATGGTCTTCGCTCAGCTTGAGCGGAAGATGACCGCCGAACGCACCTTCTCGATCATGCGTGACCGGGCGGATCGCGGCCTGTGGAACGGCGGGCATGTCCTCGGCTACCGTTCCGTCCAGGACGACCCCGGCAAGCTGGAAATCGAAACCGAAGGTGCCGCCATTGTCCGCCGCATCTTCGATTCTTTCGAGGAACTCGGTTCCGCCGGTGCCGCAACCCGCCGTCTGAACGAACTCGGCATTCGCCTTCCCACCTACCGCACCCGCTCCGATAAGCAGCGTGGTGGCAACCTGTTCACAAAGCAAAAGGTCATCGGCATCCTTCGCAACCCGATCTATCTCGGCCATATCCATTGGGGCGAGTCGGTGAAGGAGAACTGCCATGAGGCAATCATCACCCCACAGCAATTCGACCGCGTGCAACTCCAGATCGGCAAAATGCTCGTGCGACGGATGAACCTCAAGAAGCCGAAGGGCCGGACCTATCTGCTTTCGGGCCTGCTGCGTTGCCAGTGCGGGGCGCACATGGTCGGGGCATCGGCCCACGGCCGCACCGACGTGAACTACTACTACGTCTGCACCCGCCAGCAGCACGAAGGGGGCAAATACTCCTGCCAGTCTTCCCGCATTCCGGCGGTTGCACTGGAGAACGCTCTCATCGGGCGGATTTCCGAGATAGGCCGGATGGTTGAGGCGAGGGACCGCATCGTTCAGGAAGCTCTATCCTGCCTCGGTGGTGAGGCAGTCCGGCTCCGGGAAGAAGAAGACCTGGCCCGCCGTCGTCTCTCTCAAGTTCGTGCCGACATCGGCAGGCTCGTGGAAGTGCTGAAGAGCCTCGGGGCGAGGGGGCTTGCCAGCGTCCAGTCGGAATTGGAACGGCTGGAGGACGAAGAAGGGCAGATGAAGAGGAGCCTCACCGACATCGCCAAACGGCAGGCACCTGTCGAGCGGGTCAGCGATGATGCCCGTTCTTTTCTGGAAACATGGCAGGACATCGGCGAGTTGCTGGGGTCTGCCACGCCGGAAGAGCGGATGCAAATCCTCCAGCACTACATCGAGGTAGTCGAACTTGGCCTCATCGACCCGGAAACCCGGACCGGCTCCTACGCCATGCGGCTGTTCCCGGAGGTACGGCCCGACCGGGGCTTCGATTTCGGCGGCGATCACGGGCCGGATGACTCAAATCCAGGCCCGGAAACGACAAACGGAGCCATCCCCGCAAGCGAGAACGGCTCCGCTGTTGTTAACCCAGGACGGCTTGGTTCGCATAACCGTCCAGAAAGCTCCCCGGCTAGGATTCGAACCTAGAACCTAGCGGTTAACAGCCGCTCGCTCTACCATTGAGCTACCAGGGAGTGTGAGTCGTGTCGAAACACGACGAAACTGGATTTTTGCAAGTCCTTTCATTCGATGCAATGCCATCCGTGGTCGATTTTTGCGGTCCCGCAGATTCCACCGAGATCGCTGTCGATGGGATCAGGGATGGTGGCCTGAGTCAGGCCATCGTTCTCGACGCCTGCCTTTGAATAACCGGCATGACGGACCCGCGCGATCCCGGCATGTTGTCGTCTCTGGCGGGCTGCGGTACAGTCGCTGGCGTGAGGGGATCGTCGGAAGAGTCTTGGCGATTCGCACAATTGAACGAGTGCAATCGTCATGCTACACAGAGTCCCCGGGATTCGAGCCATTCTTCCACCCTGCAAGGGGCTCCCGCATCAGCCCAGGGCTGGCGAATGGGGAGACTGGGGCCAGTCCACGTCGGTTTGTTTCATCCTGCGGGGTTGAGGGCTGGGATTCTGCGTACAATGGCGACTGCACTCCTTCTGAATAGCCCTGCATGTCGCTCGCGAGACATCCCCACCTTGGACTTCATCCCACCCGCACTTCTGAAACTGCTCCAGCGACTGGAGGTCAACCGGGCGGTGGCGTATTTGCTGCTCTCCCGAGGGTGGCAGTTTGCATCGGGGGTCGTCACGGTCTTTCTGCTGGCCCGTTGTCTGGATGGCAGCACGCGCGGGGTGTATCAGCTGTTTGGCAGCCTGCTCGGGATGCAGCTGTTTGTGGAATTGGGGCTGCCGGGGATTGTCGTCCTCATGACGAGTCACGAGTGGTCCCAACTGCGGTTTGATACCGGGGGGCGAGTCGAGGGGGACATGGTGGCGCTGGGGCGGCTGTCGAGTCTGCACCGGTTTGTGACGCGGTGGTTTGCGGTGTGTGCGATCGTCTTTCTGTGTGGCGTGTCACTGGATGGGTATTGGGAGATCGGGGCGAAGAAGCTGCAGGTCGATTGGCTCTACCCGTGGCTGGCCCTCGTCGCGGTGAATGCAGCCGCTCTGATCTATGTGCCGAAGCTGTCAATTCTGGAGGGGTGCCAGCAGGTCGGGACGATCAACTACTACCGATTGTTGCAGGCCGTGAGCGGGACACTGGTGGTGTGGGCCGTGCTCGTGGCAGGCGGCGGATTGTGGGCCTTGGTGGCCTCCAGTGCCGCCCGCTGGGGGTGGGAGTTCTACATGGTCCAGGTCCGCTATCGAGAGGCTTTTGCGTCCTTGGCAGGGCATCGGGAGACGCCGCCCACCGCCTGGTTCCGCGAGATTCGGCCTCTCTTCTGGCGTATCGCGATCCAGACGATCGGCAGCTACTTCAGTTCGTATTACTTCATCCGTGTGGTGTTCAACTTTCAGGGAGACGTGGAGGCCGGTCGGTTCGGGATGACGTGGACGATCCTGATGACGCTCCATGCGGCGAGTCTGTCTTGGGTGCTGACGCGCTCGCCGGAGTTCGGGGCGATGGCTGCGCGGGGCGAGCATGCGCTCTTGCGGCGACGCTTGATGAAAACTGGACTGATTTCTCTGGCGGCGTTCCTGTTGGGGGCTGTGGCCTTTTCGGCGGTGGTCTTCGGACTGCACCAAGTGGGAGTGAAGCGGGCGGACAGCTTCCTGGCCCTGCCGGAGACGGGTCTGCTGATCGCCGGGCTGGCGCTGGTGCTGCTGTCGGGTTTGTTCCAGACTTCGGTCCGGCTGTACAAGCGGGATCCGTTCCTGATTCCAAACTCGCTCTCGTCGCTACTGATCGCGGTTCTGGCTTGGGAAGCGGGCCGACGCTACGGGGTGATGGGCGTGGCTTGTGCGTATGTTCTCGTGGTGGAATGCTGGTCGTTGCCGGTGAGTGGTTATCTGGCGTGGAGGCATTGGTTGAGGGTTGAGGGTTGAGGGTTGAGGGTTGAGGGTTGAGGGTTGAGGGTTGAGCGTTGAGCGTTGAGCGTTGAGGGTGGAGCGACCGGAGCAAGAGGGTACGACCCTCAACTCCAAAGGCTTCCCAGGTGACTTCCTGCGAGGTGATTTACTGGATTTTGTCCCGCAGGGACTCCCGACAATCGCCCACCGTTTCAACGGTGGGACGGAGAGTCTTGACAACGGGTTGAGTCCCGGCAGGGACGACAGAATCTCGCGAAACGGCATCATCCTCGACGAGAAATGCTCGACCAGGGCGGCGATTTCTGTCGCCCCTGTCGGGGCTGGGGCCTTCTCATCCACGCTGGTCCCACCGATGAAGCGGTGGGCTATTTTCGGGTGTCCCTGACGGGACAAAGAGCGACAGCAGCTGGGACTCGTTCGACGTATCGAGGCAACACTTTCGTGTTTCGCACCTTGGAAGCCCCAACCCTCAACTTCTTCCCCCTCGACAGGACTCTCACAACCCAACTGTCCAACAATTCTGAGCCAATTCTGGGCCGGTCCACCAAAGCCTCTCAAGTGGGGGAGTTTGCGGGTTGCGAAAGGTCCAGGTGCTGGGGGGAGTCGGACGGTCGTCCCTGAATTCAACATCCTGCGGATCATACAGTTACGACACGCGACACTTCGTGATCCCGCTGAGTCGCAGTTTGACCACGGTGAACACGGCGTGTAGAATCTTAACGCAACGTGATGGTCGAGACTGCGGATGTTTGACGGACGCTTGTTCACTTGTCCGGGCTCTGTTGCACTCTTGTGAGGACTCTTCGGGTTGAGTTGAGTCTTGCGCTCATGCGGAAGATGTGGTCCGACCCAGTGCTTCGCAGCCGGGGTTGCTCCCTAAATGTGACGTGGACGGAGTACCTGTGGATCTCTCGAGCGACATCAAAGAACAGGTCCGTGCCCAGACGGACATTGTCGCTCTCATCGGAGAAGCGGTGGCGCTGACTCCCCAGCGTGGCGGTCGCGAGCATGTTTGCCTCTGCCCGTTCCATGATGACCACAACCCGTCGATGCGAGTCTATGCCGACCGGCAGAGCTACCGCTGCTGGGTCTGTAACGCGGGTGGCGATTGCTTCACGTTCGTGATGGAGCGGGAGAAGATCGGCTTCCGCGAGGCCCTCGAAATCCTGGCCAAGCGGGCCAATATCAAGCTGCCGGAATATGCGGGCAAACGCGGCGACGATGATAACCGCACCGCGATCTACGAAGCCCTCCTCTGGGCACAGGAACTCTTCCACAGAACGTTCATGTCCGACCCCTCAGCGGAGGCGGCTCGCGACTACATCCGCAGTCGCGGCATGACGCCGGAGATGGTCAAGCAGTTCCGCATCGGCTACCACCCGAACAACTGGGACTGGCTGCAAAGTCAGGCCCGTGGCAAGTTCAAGCCGGAGCAACTGGTCGCCGCTCGATTGATCGCAGAACGAGACAACGGTCCCGGGTTTTACGACTACTTTGTGGATCGCGTGCTGTTCCCGATTCGCAACGAACGCGGACAAGCGGTGGGTTTCGGGGGACGCATCCTCCCTGGCTCGACTCACCCAGCCAAGTATTGGAACAGCCCGGAAAGTGTCGTCTTCCAGAAGAGCAAGCTGGTCTTCGCCCTCGACGCCGCTCGCGATGAGATCCGCAAGACCGAGACGGCCCTGATCTGCGAGGGCTACACCGATGTCATCGCCTGTCATCAGTACGGCGTGAAGAACGCCGTCGCCACATTGGGGACCGCTCTCACCGATCAACACGTCACGATCCTGAAGCGTTTCGCCCGCAAAGTCGTTCTCGTCTATGACGGTGACGCTGCGGGGATGGCCGCTGCCGAGCGCGTGTTGGAGCGGTTCATTGTGCAGGATGTGGACCTGCGGATTTTGACGCTGCCCGACGGCCAGGATCCGGACGAGTTCCTGGCCGCACAAGGGGCCGATGCCCTGCGCGCCCTTGTCGAGAACGCCCCCGAGGCGCTCGACTTCAAGCTCCGCTGCCTGCAAGCCAAGTACCCCGCGAAGACACTCGACGCGCGGCAGCGGATCCTCGAAGAGATGCTCGCAGTCCTCGCCGCCGCGCCGCGCATGACACAGCATGTCCGTGAAGGTCTGCTACTGGCAGCTTTGGCCGAACGGCTCGGCCTGCGAGAGGAACAAGTACGAGAGCGTTTGCAAGAAGTACGAGGTGAATCCGCCCGCCGAGCCCCTCGACTGGCCGACACGCCCGAACCGCAAGAGGCCCGCGTCGAGGCTCGTCCCGCAGCCCGGCCCGAGTCTCGGCCCATCGAAACAGCCCGTTTGTATGCCGGTCGGCTCTCGATGAGTGACCGATTGGAATGCGAATTGCTGGAAGTGTTGGTGACTGCTCCCGGATTGCTTCGGTTCGTCGTTCGAGAGATCGAACCCGATTCACTCCGGCACCCGCAGTTGCAAGTTCTACTCGCCGAGATGCTGTATCACGGCGAGTCCCAACCCTGGAACTTCAAGAGCCTGCTCGGGGCTCTCGAAGATTCCGAGTTGAAGCGTCTGGCCGTCTGGCTCGACGATCAGGCCCGGGCGAAAGACCTGGCCAAGAAACTCCGGGAGACCGGAGCCGATTCCGACGAGACTTGTCCTCTTTTCCTTCGTGCGACCATCGACAACCTCAAATGGCGCCAGGAAGAACAGTCTCAGCTTCAGCGGGGGGCACCTACGTCCCCCACACCCGGCGAGGGATCGCCTCCACCTGACGACGCCGACCAGCTGCGCCAGGCTTACCAGTTTCATCTGAGACGTGCCACCAAAAGAACGACTGCGTAAGCCAGCCGTCCCCACGGCTGTCTCACATCCCTCGTTCAACCCCGGAGGAAACCCCACCATGTACCAG